>USHP01000175.1 GCA_900554625.1 uncultured Eubacteriales bacterium
TCCTGGGAAAGAACGTACCGCAGTCAAAAGCTGGCAGCCTTCCTGCTTCTGACGGCGGGGTTGGGTACCGCCGCTGCAGCCATCTTTGTATTCCGGCAAACAATTCCCATGCTGGGTCCCGACGGCACTCTGGCACTGCTGGCGGTGTGGGTCTGGCTGTATTCCATTACCCAAAGGCAGGAGTTTCGCTCCTACTGGTGGATGGTTTATTGGGCGGATTATATCGCCTTCTGGCCCAGTTATATTCTGCCGCCCCTGGCATTTGGCTTTATCCGAACCTGCCCGCTGCTGTTCGCCGCCCGCGAACTGTGGGGCTGGGTAGGCTGCCGGTGCAGCAAGAAATGGTATGCAATTTTCCGGTTGGCAAACCAAACCGCCCGCCCCCAATGGGCGCTGATGGTCTATGCCGCCTGGATTGGTGGCTTTACCGCTCTGGCCTTTGCGCTGCCCTGGGGCAATGGATGGAGTCTGGCGCTCTTCCTGGGCACAGCGGCCTTCGGTGTTTTGGGTCTAGGACAGTACGGTATAGATTTGGCCCATTTTCGGCAGCAGCTGGACAATTTTCAGCAAGGAAAAACCATTACCCCGGGCAACGGTTCCTTCGCTTCCGCAGAAGCCCAGCTGGCACAGATTCGCACCCAGCAGGAAGAGGCTGTTCGCACTGCCGTGACCAGCGAGCGGTTCAAAGTAGAGCTGATTTCCAACGTCTCCCACGACCTGCGTACTCCCCTGACTACCATCCTTGGCTACAGCGAGCTGCTGCAGCGGGAGTCTCTGTCACCGGAAGGTCAGGAGCAGCTTCGCCGCCTGCAGCAGAAGGCCGGCTACATGAGCGATCTGGTGGAATCCCTGTTTGAACTGACAAAAGTATCCAGCGGAGTTGTGGAAAGCAAGAAAGAGAAACTTGATCTTGTTCGTCTGCTGGAACAGACCATTGGCTTGTTTGACGACCAGCTGACTGGCGCTGGTCTCTCCGTTCGGCGCAGTTATGAAGCGGATTCCATCGGGGTGGTTACAGACGGCAGCAGAATGCATCAGGTGTTTGCCAATCTCCTGGGCAATGCAATCAAGTACGCCATGCCGGGCACCCGGATCTATCTGGATGTGAAGGAAACAGATACCAGTTATCTTGTCCGCATGATGAACACCGCTTCTTATGAGATGGACTTTCAGGCGGATGAGATTGTACAGCGGTTCGCCCGCGGGGATAAGGCTCGCTCCACCCAAGGCAGCGGCCTGGGGCTGGCCATTGCCCAAACCTATACCCAATCCGTTGGCGGCAGCTTCCGGGTAAGCGTTGACGGCGACCAATTCAGCGCCATAGTGGAGCTTCCCAAAACTGAAAGAAATTTGTAAGAAATATCCCAATCTTACGAAAGACACCCCCTGTACCATTTAGGTTATAGGGGGTGCTGTTATGCTGAAGCAAAAAACTCGGACTGCAAACGAACTGGACGTACCAAGTCTCATACGCCATATCCTTCTTTCCTGGATACTGGCTGTTGTCATAGAATATCTCATCCTGCCCGTCGAATTGCGTGATCTCAGCAACACCAACGGCCTGGCCCACATGTCTTTCCTTCGGGTTGTGGGAATCACCTGCAGCACCGCCGTTGTTCTGACGGGAATCTCTCGCTTTCTTAACATAACAACGGCCGAACGTTGGAGCATGGTGATTATCTTTGCCATTCTCACCTTTGCCGCACTGCAGGCTGCCCCCACATACCCGTTTCTTGGGGTGTGCAATCTGGTCATGGTGATCCTTGTGGTTTTCGGTATATATGGCTGGTCAGAAGCCTCGGAAACCGTGATACATCCTCAGAAATCATCCAAGATCTGTCTGTGGGTTACTGCGGTATTGTCAGCCGCCTTTTTTCTGTTCGTCAGCGCATGGACAGTAGGACGTGTATACAGCTTCAGCACGCCGACTTATGATTTTGGCATCTTCTGCCAAATGTTTCACAACATGAAAGAAACCGGACTTTCCCTGACCACATTGGAGCGGGACGGTCTGCTGTCCCACTTTGCTGTCCATGTTTCCCCGATCTACTATCTTATGCTGCCGTTTTACGCTCTGCTTTCCACTCCCGCCACCTTGCAGGTGCTGCAGGCAGCGGTCATAACCTCAGCAGTTATCCCTCTGTGGAAAATCGGAACCCACCATGGCCTGACCGGCCCACAAAAAATGCTTGTTTGCGCAATTCTTCTTTTATATCCAGCATACTCCGGCGGCACCAGCTATGACATTCACGAAAATTGCTTCCTTACGCCGCTGATCCTTTGGCTGTTCTATGGCATCGACAGAAGAAATACCCCATTGACCGCCGCTGCCGCTGTGCTTACCCTGATGGTCAAAGAGGATGCCGCAGTGTATGTAGCGGTAGCTGCCTTGTGGCTGATCGTCAGAACAATTCTGCGCTTTCAGAAATCGGAACAACATGATCTCATTACCGGTATTGTGATGCTGGCGGTGTCCCTGGTTTGGTTTTTTGCTGTCACCGGATATCTGGCAGAAAGCGGTGATGGCGTTATGACCTATCGCTACCAGAACTTTCTGTATGATGGTTCCTCCTCATTGATTACCGTTGTGAAATCCGTGATCCTCAATCCTATGAAATCTGTCTGCGAATGTGTGGATTCTGAAAAGCTTCCGTTTATCGGCCTGACTTTGCTTCCCCTTCTGGGACTTCCGCTGCTTACAAGGCGCTATGAACGGTATCTTTTGCTCATCCCTTATATTCTGGTGAATCTCATGTCCGACTACCAATATCAGCACGATATTTTCTTCCAGTACGCCTTTGGTTCCACTGCCTGCCTGTTTTATCTGGCCGTGGTAAATCTGGCAGACAGGAAACTTAACTGGCAGCGGTTTTTGCTGTTGGTTGTGGCAATGATTGTCAGCGGCGCATGTTTTGCAAAGATTATCATTCCGGTGGCAAAACCTTATCCGGTGCAGGCAGTCCAGTATTACGACCACTATCAGACAATCCGGGATGCTCTGGACGCCATCCCGGATGGTGCTTCCGTAACGGCCAATACCTTCTACACCACCCACCTTTCCCAGCGGGATACACTCTATGATATTCGCTACTGTTCCCAGGAGCATCTGCTGGAAACGGAGTATGTCGTGTTGAAGTTGTCGGCAAACCGCGATTACGAAAGATTTGAAATCGAAGGCCTGGACAACGGCTTTGATAATCTCGTGAATCTCTTGAAATCGAACGGATACACAGAATATAGCTTCGTTGAGAATGTACTGGTAATCTATTGCAACGAGCGTGTTTCTCGTGCAAAATGGTCCGAGCCAAAAAGGTAAATTCTATTGAAAGTTACTGTTTTCTATGATAGAATGAAAAGTCGTAATAATCTTACTTTTCTAACGCATCAACTGGACAAAGTCTTACAGGCAAGGAAGCCGGTACAGAATCTGCCAAAATAATTAAGGAGTTTTTGAAAAATGAAATTAGGTATCGTTGGTTTGCCCAATGTGGGAAAATCCACTCTTTTCAATGCCATTACCAACGCAGGTGTGCCTGCGGATAACTATGCGTTCTGCACCATCGACCCCAACGTGGGCGTGGTCAGCGTGCCGGACGAGCGGCTGGACTGGCTGGCTCAGCTGCACAACCCCAAGAAGCTCACCCCCGCTGTGATTGAGTTCGTGGACATCGCCGGTCTGGTCAAGGGCGCGTCCAAGGGTGAAGGTCTGGGCAACAAGTTCCTGAGCAACATCCGCACCACCGACGCCATTGTCCATGTGGTACGCTGCTTTGAAGATGCCAACGTTACCCATGTGGAAGGCAGCACCGATCCGCTGCGGGATGTGGACATCATCAACCTGGAACTGGTGATGGCGGACATTGAGATGGTGGAGCGCCGGATTGACAAGTGCCAGAAGGCTGCTAAGGGCGGCGACAAGCGCTTTGCCCACGAAGCCGAGGTATTCTCCCAGCTGCTGAAGCACCTGAACGAAGGCAAGCTGGCCCGCACCTTTGACGGCAGCGACGAAGATATGGCCCTGATCGCCACCTCCGACCTGCTGACTCTGAAAAAGACCATCTACGTTGCCAACCTGGCGGAAAACGAAGTCAACGACCCGGAAAGCAACCGCCACTACATGGCCCTGAAGGGTCTGGCCGACAGCGAAGGCAGCCAGCTGCTGCCCATCTGTGCCAAGCTGGAAGCCGACATTGCCGAGCTGGACGATCCGGAGGAAAAGGCCATGTTCATGGAAGAGCTGGGCGTGACGGAAAGCGGCCTGGACCGGCTGATTCGCAGCTCCTATGCCCTGCTGGGTCTGATCTCCTTCCTCACCGCCGGCGAGGACGAGTGCCGGGCCTGGACCATCCAAAAGGGTACCAAGGCGCCCCAGGCCGCCGGTAAGATCCACACCGACTTCGAGCGGGGCTTCATCCGGGCCGAGGTGGTCTCCTACGACGACCTGATGGCCTGCGGCTCCATGGCCGCCGCCCGGGAGAAGGGCCTGATCCGCTCCGAGGGCAAGGAATACATCGTCCAGGATGGCGATATCATCCTGTTCCGGTTCAATGTATGACCGGCATCCCGCTATATTCTGATCTGCACCCATTTAAGCTCGGTCCGGGCCCCGAAGGGGCCCGGACCGTTTTTCCCGAAAGGAGCCTTTTGCCTTGAAACTTTTGGAAATCAATGCCCGCTCTCAGGAGCTGCTCACCTGCCTGTGCCAGGTGTGGGAG
>USHP01000176.1 GCA_900554625.1 uncultured Eubacteriales bacterium
TTGGGGCAAAAGATCCGCCGAAGCCCGCAGCTCCCATTGTGCGGTGTTGCCTAAAGAAATGGCGCACCGTTTTCACGGTGCGCCATTGACAGTTGATTAACCCGGCTGATTTTCAAAAGCAGTGACTTCGCTGGCTGCGTCCATTTCGTAGTAAGACAGCAGAATCTTCTCGGCAATGGGAGCCAGAGAGGAACCGTGGGCCACCTTTTCACCGAAAATGGCAACGGCCAGATCCGGCTCGGTTTCGTCGGCCCGGTGAGAGAAGCACACGAATGCGCCATGGTCAGAACCGCCGGAAGCGTGCTGAGCGGTACCGGTTTTGGCATAAACCGTTACATCATTCTTCAGCGGCCACACGCCGTCGGCATCGGCGTACTGGTCGCCCCAACCGCCGAAATACTTGGCGGCGGTACCACCGGGGGTGGTAATAACCATACGCATGCCCTGCCAGTAGGTGTCGATGGTGGTCGGTGCCCACTCAGACTGGACAACGATCTGGGGCTGGTTCTCATAAATCAGAGTACGGTAGTCAGAAGACACCACTCGGCTGAGGAAGGTTGCCTTCATCCGGGTACCCTTGTTGGCCAGGGTAGAAACATAAACACCCAGCTGCAAAGGTGTGAACCGGTTTTCGCCCTGTCCGATGGCGCCCAGGATACGGTCGCCTGCACTGAAGGTAACGTTGGTACCGGTCTGGTAAACCTCCTTTTTCCGGTCGGGGGTATTGCGATAGCCGGTAATTTCCGTCAGCTCAATGCCAGTAGGTTCGCCCAGGCCCAAAGACTGGGCAGTTTCATCCACCATTTCCCAGGTGCACAGGTCGCCCAGCTGGTAGAAGAAGTAGTTGCAGGAATAACACAGCGCCCAGCTGCCGTCAATTTCCCCGCCATCCACAGTCTTGTGCACCGCATGCGCGCTGCTCCAAAGCAGGCAGGTAGGAGCGAAGGGGGCATACTTGTCGTAGACGCCCTTATCATCGATGGTCTGGCCAGGGCTTAGAATCAGCTCGCCTTCGGAGTTCCGGTTTTCCATGGCCGTGATCAGCGTGCACATTTTGTAGGTGGAACCGGGAGCATAGGCTGCACCGAAAGCCCGGTTAAAGAAGGGCTTCTTATCGTCGGCCAGCAGCTTGTTCCAATTATCGTACATGGTAGCCAGATCATAGGTGGGATAGCTGGCACAGGCCAGAATCTCGCCGGTTTTGGGATTCATAACGATAACGGCGGCACCCTCGGCATCCCGGCCGGTGTTCTCGCCCTCTGCTGTGTTGATCTGGGGGTCTGTGATGTTCTTCATCACTTCTTCCAGAGCATTTTCCGCCACTTCCTGAATTTTGATATCCAGGGTAGTTTCCACGTTGTTGCCGGCAATGGGGGCCTTTTCGCCAATTACGTTGCCCTCTTTGTCATATTCTTTGGCATAGTACTGGCGGATAATAGCGCCTTCTCGGTTAACTTCGTCCACACGGGTTCCGTCAATGCCGTGCAGATACTCTTCAAACGCCTGCTCAAAGCCGGTTTTGCCCACCATGGCATCCATGGAGTAGTTTTGCTTTTTGTATTCTTCCCACTCGTCATTGGTCATACCGCCCAGGTAGCCCAGCACATGGGCTGCATACTTGGTGTGGTATTCCCGGACGGTGGAGGATTCGACCATCAGGCCGGGAGTATTCAGCTCCAGCAGAGCCGACAGGTGTTCGTCGGAAACGTCCTCCATAAAGGTGTAGGTCGGCAGGTTGGTGATACCGCGCAGGTCAAACTCATACAGGAAGCCAATGACAGCACGGGCATCCTGATCGGACCATTCCTCGGGGATGTCATAGCGTTCCCGCAGCTTCTGCACCAGCAAGGGCGCGGTAATATCGGAGTCCAGCCCTCGGTCCACCATGTACTTCTGGAAGTTGCTCTGCCAGGAACTGTTCAAGGACGTCAGGGTGTACTCAAAGGGCAGGGTTTGGGTGACAGGGAAGTGGTCATTGTATGTAACGCCCAGTTCCCGGCACTTCTGCACCAGCCGGTACAATGCTTCGTTACGGCCGGAGTAGGAATTGATAACATAATGGTTAAACACCAGGTCATAGGATGCACGGTTGCCCACCAGGACGTTACCGTTGCGGTCCAGGATATCTCCTCGGGCGGCACGGACCGTGGTCAGGGTAGTATAAACCTGGGTATTATCGGTATTACCTTTTGTTTCGATGATCTGCAGGACAAACAGCCGGAAAGCAAACAGCGCCATCACGAATGCGAACAAAACCAGAAACAATACGGCACGAAAGCGGCTTATTCTTTCCATGTATTTCCTCCAATCAAACCGATTTTATAAACAATAGAATACAAAGGGATCAGCGCCAGACAGCTGTAAACTCCGGTAAGGATGAAGTAAATCAGCCGGCTGGGCAAGGTCAGGCCGATGGCAATGCCTACCACAAACAGCCCGATTTCGTAAAGCATCAGCGCAATGCCGGTGCAAAGCACAATGGAGCCTTTGCTCCGGTGCCAGTACATCTGCCGCAGCAGCACCGCCGCCACTCCCAGAAAGCTCAGCAGGGCAATCACATAGGCCCCGGGAGCGCTTCCGGAAAAATAATAGAGGGTGGAAGCAATCAGCACGAACAGGCTGCCGGTGTCCGTGCCTTCAATCACCGTAATCAGCAAAATGGCACATACCGCCAGGTCGGTGGTGGCACCGAAGAGCCGGACACGGCTCATAATCACGTCCTGCACCACCAGGCACAGCACGATGGTCAGAACATACAGCGCCCATTTTGCCAGCTGCAGCCGCTGCTGAATGGTCAAATGGAACGTTTTGGCCCAGGTAGCAGCTTTGGGATCGGGCTTGAATTCAACAGTACGTTTGCGTCGTCTTTTCGCCATAGTCTACGCCTCAGCCAACATTGGTATTGGGAACGGTGGTTTCCGAAGGCACCGTAGGCGCCGTGGTCTGGGCAGGTGCCGTCTCACCGGGGGTTGTGGCCGTGGTGGCCTCCGGGGTGTTCTGCACCACGTCGGTGGTATACTCGGTGATGATAAAAATCTGCTCCAGAGCGTTGATGTCCGCCGCCGGGTCCAGCAGAGCGAATTTTGCCACGCCGGTGTCTTCAAAACCGGCATCCACCACATAGCCCATAATCAGGCCCCGGGGATACACCGTCGAACCGGAGGTCACCACCTGGTCCTGGTTGCGGATGATGGCGGAAGATGGCAGGTAGTTCATCTGCAGCAGAGTCTGGTTGTCACTGATGTAGCCGCCGCGGACCATGCCGTTATAGCCGGAGGTGGAGATGGTTCCGGAAATTTCCAGCGTGGAGTCCAGCACCGTGGTCACTTCCGCCCAGTTGGTGCCCACAGCGGTAACCAGTCCCACCACTTCGCCGTTGGCGGTGATGGCACACATGTTCTCCTGAATACCGGCGTTGGTACCCCGGTTGATGGTCAGGGTGTTTTCCCAGTCGGTACTGCTCCAGCCGATGATATAGGCGTCCACGCTCTTATAGTCTTCGTTGGTAGCGGTCAGATTCAGGTAGTCCCGCAGACGCTGATTTTCACGGGACACGGCGTCGGCCTGACGGGCCACGTCCTCCATCTGGGCAATCCGCTCTTCCAGCACCTCGTTTTCCGCAGCCAGGGCTTCATAGCGGAACATGTAGCCGTAGTACTTTTCGGCGGTGGATGTCAGTGCCGTTCCGGCAGCCTTGAACGGTGCCAGCAGGCCCTGAACCACCAGGTCCACCACCGTGGTGTTGGTAACGCCGCTTAAAATGGCAAGGCCCGCCGACAGCAGCGCCGCAATGACCAGGATGATTTTCACCCGGGTACTGAACAAATTTCTCATAGCTTCGCCTCCATGACTTCCGGCGCCAGACGGCGCAGTGTCTGCCCCAGACGGCATACGGGAAGTCCCATTACGTTATAATAATCGCCCTCCATCCGGGGACAGAACAGGGCCGCGCCGCCCTGGATGCCGTAGGCACCGGCCTTGTCCATGGGCTCGCCGGTGGCTACATATGCTTCAATTTCCTCGTCCGTCAGCGCCCGGAAATGCAGGTCGGTGACCTCGGTAAAGGTCTCGCTGCCGCCGTCGGCAATGACGGTGCAGCCGGTCATTACCTGATGGTCCCGGCCGGACAGCAGCTTCAGCATTTCCACCGCCTGATGCGGGGAGTGGGGTTTGCCCAGAACCTTCCCCTGGCAGACCACAATGGTATCCGCCGCCACCACAACGTCCCCCGGCTGCCGGGGCAGGGCCAGGGCTTTGCACCGGCTGACCCGGGCCACCTCATCGAAGGGCGCTATCTGGGGGTCCATGGTTTCGTCAATATCCGCCGCCCGGACCACAAAGGGGATGCCGAACAGGCTCAGCAGTTCTTTCCGCCGGGGTGAGGCGGAAGCCAGAATCAGTTGCATGTACAGGGTCCTTTCTGAAAATAGGGTGCTTTATTCCACGCCCCGCAGGTACAGTCCCCGGGTGCAGGCACCGGGGTCCAGGGGTTCGGGATTTAAGTAGTCGTTGAGAACCCGGTCCACCTCCCGGGAGTTTTCCGTGGTGAATAAAAAATAAGAGGTGTGAATATGGAACAATATGTTATCAAAGGCGGAAATCCGTTGGTTGGTGAGGTTGAGATCGGTGGAGCGAAGAATGCGGCGCTTGCGATCCTGGCGGCAGCGATCATGACAGATGAGGCAGTG
>USHP01000177.1 GCA_900554625.1 uncultured Eubacteriales bacterium
GTGCTGCTCTGTATGCTGATGTCCAGGCAGCCATCGACCAGGCTGTAGCAGAGGGCGCCACCAAGGTCGTTGCTCTGGGGCATCTGGGTGATGACAAGGCTTCCCAGCCCTGGACCAGTGAGGAAACCATTGCCAACGTAACCGGCCTGACCGCTTTCATTGACGGTCACTCCCACAGCACTGTAGAAGGCAAGGAAGTAGCTGACAAGGACGGCAATAACGTGATGCTGTCTCAGACCGGTCAGTATTTTGACCGTATCGGTCTGATGGTCATCAGCGCCGAAACCGGCGAAGTTTCTACGGATTTTATCGAGTATGAAGAAATCCTGGAAACCGTTATGGGTGAGGATGGCAATCCTGTAAAGGACGAGGACGGCAACGAGGTAACCGAAGTTGTGGGCTACAAGCTGGTCTCCGATCTGTACACCGGCGCTGAATGGTGCAGCGACGCTTCCGTGGCTTCCATCAAGGATGCCTGGATGAAGAAAATCGACGAACAGCTGGGTACCGTCATTGGTTCCACCGCTCTGACTCTGGACAACTATGCCAGCGACGAAACCCGTCTGGTCCGCAGTCAGGAAACCAACACCGGTGACTTCGCCGCAGACGCTCTGTACTACCTGTTTGACAGCATGGATATGGACGTGGATGTGGCTATTATGAACGGCGGCGGCGTGCGCAATACCGCCATCACCGGTGACATTTCCTACCAGACCTGCAAGAGCATCCACACCTTCGGCAACGTAGCCTGCCTGCAGACCATTACCGGCCAGCAACTGCTGGACGCTCTGGAGTGGGGTGCCCGGACTGCCGGCACCGGCGAGGAGTGCGGCGGCTTCCTCCAGGTTTCCGGCATCACCTACAAGATTGACACCGAATGGCCCGACTCCACCCAGAAGGATGACAAAGGCGTTTGGATCGGTGCTCCCACCGGTGGATATCGGGTACATGATGTGAAGGTTTACAACAAGGAAACCGGCGCTTGGGACGATCTGGATCTGACCGCCAAGTATAACCTGGCAGGCTACAACTACACCCTGCGGGATCTGGGCGACGGATTCAGCATGTTCGACGGCGCTGTGAACGTGCTGGACTATGTGATGGAAGATTACATGGTTCTGGCAAACTATGTTCAGGCTTTTGAAGGCGGCGTTGTGGAAGCCACCAACTCCCCCCTGGCTGCCAAGTATCCCGGATTTACCGTGGATTACAGCACCGTTGACGGCTCCGGCCGCATTGTGATGAAAGCCGCTGTCCGGGAACCCAAGGCTGCAGAAACCACCGCTCCTGCTACCCAGGCTCCGGAAACCACTGCAGAAACCGTTGCAGTAGAAGAAATCGTTACGGAGACTTCTTCCTCCAGCTCCATCATTGCCATTGCTGTAATTAGCTGCGCTGCGCTGGCAGTGGTCGTCTTTGTACTGAAGAAGAAAGAGCAGTAATTCCCCAATTGATCAAAATTCCACGTCCTTCGGGACGTGGAATTTTTGTGTGAAAGAAATCCTTGATTTTTACGGGTTCCACTGATATAATAGCTTGGCTGACAGTATAAATGGAGATGTACCCAAGTGGTTGAAGGGTCCGGATTCGAAATCCGGTAGGTCGGCTCCGCCGGCGCTGGGGTTCGAATCCCCACATCTCCGCCAATTGCCGCAGAGCATACGCTCTGCGGTTTCTTTTTGAAATATCCCAGACCGTCTGGGATATTTTCGCTATTTAATGGAAGTATTCCCGTCTACTGCCTTTTCATCCACTTTCACGTTTTCACATCCGCTGAACATCATGCTATCGCCGCCCAGGTCCCGGAAGGTGCACTTTTCGATGACAATATACTGGGTGCAATACATTGAGATTCCTCCCATACTGCACTCATAAATATCACAGTTGCTCACGGTAACATCTCCGCAGAACTCCGTCTGAACGCCTAGGATGCCACAGCCATACAGGCCGCAGTTGTCTACCTGAATACGATCGCTGTCAGTGAATTTCAAAACGCCGCCAATGCAGCTGCCCGGTTCCACAGTATGGCCAGCCGTGAATCCAGAGAGACTGATATTGCTACATCGCTTGAAACTCAGCACGTTGGCATATCTGGGAACCGCCGTCAGGGTATGGGCTTTCACATCTCCATCTTCACTGCGGATAACCAGGTTATCCACATCCGAAATCACCAGCTCCGGCCCATCAAAAGTTTCCTCCCAGTAGTAGTACTCTCCGGCCGTTTCTCCGTATCCATCTGCTGTACTGAAATCATACAGTGCTTCATCCAGTATAATTTCCGTATTGGGTGCAATGGCTTTCAGAAGCTCATCCACCGTCGCCGCATGAACCACGTTCCGTTCAGCAGCTCCCTCCTGATCGCTGCGGATGTTCATGCTGTCCAGGTCCTCCTCGGTCAGGGTTGTTCCCTTTTTGTCCACCGCAGCGGACGCATCGTCTTGATACCAATTCCGGATTACATTGTTTTCAAAAGTGTTCTCATCCAGAACCAGCCCTGCGTTGTAGAGATTAAAGGCACTTTCCCACACCCGGTTGCCGGATATTTGATTGCCCCGCATTTCCACCGGGCTGCCGTCGTCGGCCACCAATAAGCTGTACATGTTGTTATCAAAAATTCGATTGTCGGAAATGGATACGTCGCTGCACTGGTTTACGGAAAATACAGCAAAGCCGCCATAGTTCCGACCTCCAATATTATTTATTTCACAACGCTCCACGGTAACTCCGGAACTTTCGTTTGCCGTCACCGCAGAACTGGAACAGTCGTAAATGCGGCTGTCCCCAATGGAAATATTGCTGCAGTGCTGGGCATCGACGCCGTTGACACCGCAGCCATAGAGTCCCACCCGGTTCATAGTAATGTCCCTGCATCCCTGAAGTGCGAGGACTCCCCCTGCGCATTCAGCCGCGCTGACCGTATGACCAGCTGTAAAATCTTCCAGGGTCACATTGTTGCAGTTGAGCAGCGCCATCACGTCCGCATACCGTGGCTCTGCCGACAAAGTCGCAGTGTCCATGCCACTTCCCCGAATGGTCAGGTTGTCCACTCCCACTAAGCGAAGGGCATAGCCATCTCCCACAGAAATCCACTCGTAATACTCGCTGGCGGTATCCTTGCCGTAATTGGCAGCTTCGGACAGGTTGTATGTTCCCGCTTCCATGTAAATTTCCGCACCCGGCGCAATGGCAGCCAACAATTCGTCCACTGTTTTCACCGTCTGCCCTGTCGACGGAGCCGTTTCTTCCACGGATTCCGACGGCAGCTGTTCTTCCTGTTCTGCTCCGCAGCCGGTCAGCAAACCAACAGCCAGCACCAGTGCCAATAGCCATACCAAGGTTCGTTTCATGTTGCTCATCCTTTCTGCTCCGGACTTCAGCCGATTTCCGGGGAAGCAATCCGGATTTTTTATGTTTTAGTTAGATTGAACAAAACTACCATTCGTTTTATCTATAATCGTAATATAATTTGTAAAACTGCAAAAGTCAACGGCTGCATCCTGAATTTAAGGAATTATTAGGAATTGCCTCCAAGGTAAAAAAGAAGCCTGCCGGGATACATAACCAGGCAGGCTTTCTTACATTATAATACATCGTCTACAATGGTCTGGACAATACCAGGCACTGTAATTTCCTGGGCAGTCAGATAGGGATCTGCGGTGTATTCTTCCAGCTTCTTCGCCGTAATGTGGCCGATGCAGACGTATTTCACATTCTTGGGAAGGCTGCCGTACTGGCGGATAAAAGCTTCCACGCCGCTGGCACTGGAGAAGGTCAGATAATCCATCTGAGGCAGAACCTCCCCTGCTCCCTCCCCGGAAATATTGTACACGGGAATATCGGAAACGGTAAGACCGGCCTGGGTCAGGATTTCCGGCAGAATCGGGGAGCCGATTGCGGATCGCAGGAGGAAGATTGCTTCCTCTTTCTGGGCAGTCTGGGCCAGCTCCCGGGCCAGGGCTTCTGAGGTAAAGGTCTGAGGGCACAGATCCGCTTCCAGACCGTACTGGGCCAGCATATTCTTTGTGGCCACGCCAATGACTGCGTACTTTTTCCCTTCCAGAACAGCCAGCTTTGCCGGATCATTTCCCAACTCGTCAAAGAATACCTTTACGCCGTTGGCGCTGGTAAACACCAGCCATCCGGTTTTTCCTTCCAGCTGGGGCAATACATCTTCCAGCGGGTATCTCTTCACCTCAGTCTGGGTAACCCAGCTGGTTTCCGCCCCCAATGCTTCCAGAGCGGAAATCTGCTTCTTCGCCACATGGGCTGTACCGGTGATGCCAACCCGGATGCCGCTGAGAGGCTTCTGGGACAAATCCAGTGCCGCAACCTGACCCACCATAATGATGGCAGGAGAGGCCACATCCTTCGCCTTTTCCGAAATCTCCCACAGCGGTGCCCGAACCAGTGCCGGATTCTGGGAATTGCCGCCGGAGATTACCGCCGCCGGGGTATCCGGAGACTTTCCGGCCGCAATCAGCCGCTGAGAAATTTTGGGCAGCTGAGCAAGGCCCATCAGGAACACCAGGGTTCCGGAGAGCTTGGCCAAGTGGTCAAAATCCTCCGGCAGTCCGTCAGGGGTATCGGAGGTATGGGCCGTGATGATATGCAGCCCCCGACTGGCTCTGTTCTCTTATACACATCTCCGAGCCCACGAGACAAGAGGCAATCTCGTATGC
>USHP01000178.1 GCA_900554625.1 uncultured Eubacteriales bacterium
ATCGTAGGCGATACCCCGGCGGGGCTGGAAATTCTCCACGAGTCCACCTCCGGGCGGCTGAAGACCCTGATTGTCCGGGGCCAGGCCTGGGAAATCAGCACCAAGGCCTCCGCAGCTAAGCCTGCCTACTATGACCTGCTGCCCTTGTCCCTGGAAGAAATTTTCATTTATGAGTTGGGAGGCGTGAACTATGCCGTCAAAGACATCCTTCTTTAATAAAACAACCTTCCGCAAGGATCTGACCCGGTTCTTCCCCCTGTGGGGGCTGTATACTCTGTGCCTGCTGATGGGAATGATGCTGATTTTGGCAGGACAGAACGAAAAATTCTGGGTTGCCAATGACTTTGCCATTCTGCCCGCAGCCATGTCTCCAATCAACATGGTGTATGCCTTGGTTGCCGCTGCGGTGCTCTTCGGTGACCTGTACAACACCCGGATGTGCTACGGCCTACACGCCCTGCCCATGAGCCGGGGCAGCTGGTATGCCAGCCATGTTCTGTCGGGACTGCTGTTCAGCCTGGTTCCTGCCGCCGTTATGGCCCTGGTGGCCCTGCCCATGCTGGCAGGAACTCCGGTAACAAATGCCTGGCAGTTGAGCCTGTATTGGTACATCGCCACCAACCTGCAGTATCTGTTCTTTTTCGGACTGGCGGTACTGTGTGCTTTGTGTGCAGGAAACTGGGTGGGAATGGCAGCGCTGTATGGTTTGTTGAACTTTGGTGCTTATATTGTCTATTTTCTGGTTGACAGCTATTATACGCCTCTGCTGCCTGGTGTGATTACCAGCGGCACATTTGTGGGACCGTTCTTTCCCATGATGAAATTGGCTGAGCACAACCTGATTGTCGTGGAGCGTGTCTCTACTCTGGATGCAAAGGGCTTTGAACATCTATCCGGCAGCTTTACCCTGGGTTCCGGCTGGAGTTACTTGCTGGTGTTGGCTGTGCTTGGCCTGGCTTTGCTGGCAGTTGCCTACCTGCTCTATCGCCGCCGGAAGCTGGAGAGTGCCGGGGATTTCCTGGCAATTCCTAAGCTGGCTCCGGTTCTGGCGGTTGCCATGGCCCTTACAGGTACGGCGGCTGTCCGGATTGTTCTGGAGAGTACCGGTATTGGCTATTCTATGGAGAAGGCTATGACCCTGTTGTTTGCCTTTGCGGGTTTGGCAGTGGGCTGGTTTGCCGCGCAGATGCTGCTGCGCCGGAGCACCCAGGTATTCCAACTGCGGCAGTGGGCTGGATTGGGCATCTTGACGCTGGGCATTGCTGTCAGCCTGGGACTGACCAAGCTGGATGTGCTGGGCATTTCGGATTGGGTGCCCCAGCCAGAGGATGTGAAGTCGGTAACTTATAACTTCAATGTAGGAGACACTCTGGACGACGAAGCCGGCATTGCAGATATGATCCAGCTGCACAACCTGTGTCTGGAAGAAAAGCTCACCAGTGAACAGGTGCAGGAGAGATATCAGGCCTTTTATGAAGAACATCCGGATCAGCAGTACCCCTATGACTATCTGGAAGTATTGCTTACCTACCATCTGAAAAATGGTCATACTGCCCGGCGTCTGTACTATCTGCTTGCAGATGGGGAAGGGGAGAAAATTCTCAGGCACTACAGTGGTACCCTTGGTGCAATCTTTGGTATGTACGGCGGAATGTCTGATGTAGAAACTCCGGAAGATCTGATGGGATATGTGGGAAAACCGGAATATATTTCCGTGGGTAGTTCTACAGTGGAAGATGAATATCTCACTGCTGAAACGGTTCGGAATCTCTTCGGGGCGATTATTGCCGACGCTGAAGCCGGGAATATGTCCCAGATTTATTACTACCACCCGGAGAAAGAATTTACCAATCGATACGATGAAACCATAACAATCAATAGTTTCGGCATGAGTGTTCGTTTGTCTGAGAAATTCTATTTCTACACGGATATCTTCTTGGATTGCCAGAACCTCCTGAACTGGATGGAGAGCGTTGGCATTACGGAGCAGATGCTGATGGATCACTACTACGGCTAATCTCCCGAATACAACACAAAGCCCCCGGTTTCCAGCGGAAACCGGGGGCTTTCTATACGCTTTTACGCCTCAACCTTGGCTTCTTCCTTGGGAAGCAGCACGTTGAGCACAATGGCCATCAGAGCAGCGGGGACGATGCCGGAGCCGCCGAATACCAGAGACACAAACTCCGGTGCCTGGTTCAGGATGCCGGTGTTGGCGCCGATGCCGTAGCCCAGGCCCAGGGCAACGGACACAATGCTCAGATTCCGGGGAGTCAACGGTTTCCGGGTAATCAGCTGGATACCGCTGATGACGATGGAGGAGAACATCATTACCGCAGCGCCGCCCAGAACGGACTGGGGCATGATGGAAACCAGCGCGCCCAGCTTGGGAATCAGGCCGCACAGCACCAGGAAGATGCCGCCGGTGGCCAGAGTAAAGCGGTTGACTACCTTTGTCATGGTCACCAGACCCACGTTCTGGCTGAAGGAAGTGTTGGGCAGCACGCCGAAGATGGCGGCAAAGCTGGAACCCAGACCGTCGCACATAACGCCGCCGGCCAGCTCCTTGTCGGTAGCTTCCCGGTTCAGGCCGCCTACCATAACGCCGGAGATATCGCCCACGGTTTCCACAGCGGTGACGATGAACATAATCATCACCGGGGCAATGGCCCGCATGTCAAACACCGGCTTGATGGGCATCAGCTCGGGCAGGGCAAACCAGCTTGCCTGGGCCACTTTGTCCCAGTTCAGCACCCAGGCTTTGGTGTACTCCACGCCCTCGGCGGTGACGCCGGTGGTGGGCAGAACCAGAGCCATGATAAAGGCCGCAATGTAACCGGCAACAATGCCCACCAGAATGGCGGCAGAGCCCAGGAAGCCCTTGCTGGTGTGCTTGACCACCAGAATGACTACCAACACCAGCAGTGCCAGAAACAGGTTCTCCATGGAGCCAAAGTCCGGCGCAGCGTTGCCGCCGCCGAAGGAGTTAACGCCCACGGAAATCAGGCTCAGGCCGATGGACAGCACCACAGTGCCGGTGACCACAGCGGGGAAGAATTTGCGCAGAGGCTTCAGGAAAAAGCCCAGCACCGTCTCAAACAGACCGCCCAGAATGGACGCACCCATAATGGCGCCGTAGGCCAGCACACCGCCGCCCATGGAAGCGGTAACGGAGTTGAACACGCCGATGAAGCCGGAGGATGTACCCATGATGATGGGCACTTTGCCGCCCACCGGGCCTACCGCGTACAGCTGAACCAGGGTCACAATACCGGCCACCAGCATGGCGTTTTGCAGCAGGCTGACCTGCAGATGGGCAAACTCGCCGCCGGTGAGGCCACAGGCGCTGGTGATAATCAGCAGGGGGGTCAGGTTGCCCACGAACATGGCCAGCACATGCTGCAAGCCCAGAGGGAACGCCTGACGCAGCGGCATCTTGCCTTCAAACTGGAAGGCTTCCGGTGCCACTTTGAATTCCTTTTTCATGACAAAACCTCTCTTTATTTCAGAAGATGATTTCATTATAACAAAGGGAATTCCTGGTGTAAATTCTGAATAGTACCGATTTTTCCCGACGAATTTTAGGATTATATCAGCAATTTCACAATTTCTTCATTTTTTGCTTACAATGTAAGGACCGTGCCGGTGGAAAGGTGGTGCAGCCGGGGGCCCATCATCTGCTGCAGCAGGGCAAACTGGTCCTGTCCGGTACAGTGGCCGGTGTAGTACACCGTGGGAAGATTCCGCAGGGTACGGGCGGTTTCTTCCAGCACCTCCCGGCGATGTTCTTTCATCAGGTGAAAGCCGCCGATGAAAACATCCGGGCGGAAATATTGGGCGATATTTCCAATGCCCCGGTGGGAGCAGCCGCTGAGGAGAATGGTTTTCTCCTCTTCCTTTAAGGTTACATAACACTCATGGCGAAAATCCTCGGCAATTGGGGGATTCCCCGCCTGCATCCCCTCTTTGGGAATGGGAGCAGCGCAGGCAATGCTTGTGTGCAATGTAATGCCCTCTGCCAGGGGGCAATCTCCACCCACCAACACCAGCCGGGAGGAATTTTGCAGCGCCGGGTTCAGGCCGATATCCTTGCCGGATGCATTGAAGTGGGGCTGGAAGGCAAACTTGCTCAGGTACACCGGGGCGGTTTGGTTGATTTCCAGAAACCGCTTTAGTCCCCCGCCGTGGTCGTAGTGACCGTGGGAAATCACCGCCAAGGTCACGGCCCCCAGATCAATGCCCAATTTTTCTGCGTTTTGGGCAAAGGCATCGCTTTGGCCCATGTCAAAGAGAATTTTTTCCTTCCCGGTTTCAATGTACAGGCTCAGGCCGTGCTCCGCAATCAGGGAAGGGGTAAGGGTGGTGTTTTCGGTCAGTACGGTGAGAGTCATGCGTCCTCCTTACTGGGCAGCCGGGCGATGAGGGCGCCGCCCTGGTCTTTCAGCCATTGCCGCCGCTGGCGGTAATCCGGCAGAATCCGCTCCACTTCTGCCCAGAATTGGGCCGAGTGGTTCATTTCCTTCCGGTGGCACAGTTCATGCACCACCACATATTCCAGCACCTGAGGCGGGGCGAGCATCAGCAGGCAGTTGAAGTTTAAGTTTCCGGCCCCGGAGCAGCTGCCCCACCGGCCCCGCTGGCTGCGGATGGTAATGTGCCCATAGGATAC
>USHP01000179.1 GCA_900554625.1 uncultured Eubacteriales bacterium
GTCCAGATGGGCAGGACCCGGCTCCACGTCATAGAGCACCCATACATCGTCGGCGTTCAGATAGTCTGCTTCCGCTTCCGTAAGCTCTACATCCACGCCGCCCAGCATATCCACCACCTTGATGAAGGCGTCGAAGCTGACTTCGAAGTTGTGATCCACCTCAACGCCGAAGTTGTTGTACAGGGTCATGTTCATCAGTTCCATGGAGCCGGCAGGGCCGTCGCCATAGATGGAACCCAAGTGGTAGATGGTGGTCAGCTTGATGCGGCCGCCGTAGTGCCCTTTGTAGTCGGGCATCTTCACGAAGGAGTCCCGCAGAAAGGATGTCATGGTCAGGGTCTTGTTGTAGGTGTTCAGGGTGCACAGAATGGAAGTGTCCGCAAAGCGCTCTTCCTCACCTTCCCGGCTTGCCTGACCTACCAGCAGGATGTTCAGGTAGTCAGCACTGGAAGGCACATGGGGCGGCTCTGTGGTTGCCACGGTGGTAGCTTCCGTTGTTTCGGTGGGGGTGGTTGTGGCTTCTGTGGTAGCCTGGGTGTAAACAATGTCCGGCACATCCACATGGTTGATTTTATTCAACATGGAATTGTAATAGACAACACCGGCAATTATCAATGCAACCACCAGTACTGCAATGACCGCAAGGACAATCAGCAGGATTTTTCCCGCGGAGCGCGGCTGCTTCTTTCGTTCGTAATGTCCGCTCATGTAAAACCTCCCAATATCGCGGTGGGACCTGAGAACAGGCTGAAAATCGGTTCGGTGACAAAGACCGTTAATCCATAACCCGGAAAGTGCAGGCACAAAAGACACGGAGAAAATTTTGCGCTTCTTCTGGGTATTCTCGGGTACTATACCATGTTTTCGATGGTTTTGTCAACCATCCGGGAAAATTCTTGAAGAAAAAAGCCGGGCCAAATTCTGCCAGAAGAAAAGCGGGAAGCTTATGCTTCCCGCTGATGAAGTGGATATTTTTTAAAAAATTTGGTTTTAGCTGGCCGGGCGAACACCGAAAGATTCGTTCCAGTACGGCTCCAGGGCTTCGTAATCCAAAGAGAGAATTACATAATCCTGGCCTTCACCCGGGCGGAAGAAGAAAACGACTTTGTCCTTTTCCATATAAAACTGCAAATTTTCTGCGGTTGCTTCTTCATTGCCCAGCAGCGCTGCCACGGCTTTAGGATCGGTGAAGGCGTTTTCCATGGTCAGCTCTGTGGCGGAGGAAGTCTGAACGGTTACAGGAATCATCGTCTGCTGACTGCTGCCGTCCGAACTGGTCAGGGTCATGGTATACAGAACGCTGAAGAACGTGTCATCACAGCGGGTAACCGTGTAAACCAGGGACTTCTGATCCCCGGTGTCCATTTCTTTCAGCTGGTCGGCTGGGGCTTTCAGGGACTGATTGATGTAATCTTTGGTCAGTTCTCCGGGGCACTGGGTAAGCTGGGGGTAGTGAATGTCATCTTCCAGTTCCGTGTCTTCATAGGCAATGCTGCTGGGGGCTTGGGTGGAAGCGGTGGTTTCCGGCTGGGTCGCAGGTGTGGTTTCTTCCGGCTGGGTCATGGCGGTGGACTCGGTCTGCACGCCCACAGGCTGTACAAAGGTTCCGCAGGCTACCAGGGTCATCAGGACCACCACAAGCAGCAGCATCAAAGCGCCGCATTTTTTATAGTGTAAGATATTCATAATTCTGCATTGGATTCTCCTTTCACCAAAGGCAACGGTGGATATTCCGGTGGGCATTTTCCCTACGGACAGGGCCAGAAGGGAAGACGCGTATTGTTTGCGGATTTGTCCGCTGCTTTCGTCCAACACCGCTTCGTCGCAGGCCCGTTCCATGTCCTCCGAGAAGAGCAGGTAAGCCAGCCAGATCAGCGGATTGAACCAGTGCAGACAGGTGATGAGCAGGGCGATGGGTTTGATTATGTAGTCCTTTCGGCGCAGATGCACACATTCGTGCTGAAGAATCAAGTTCCGCTCTGCTTCAGACAGGTTGGTGGGCAGGTAAATTCTGGGATGAAGAAATCCCAGAATAAAGGGAACGGGTGCAGCTTCCGTTTCATAGATATTGGCATGGAGCCGCCGGGCACCCAACAGACGCTTACCAAACCGGAGCATGTTCCACAGATTCCCCAGAATCAGAAGAAGGGCAACCGCCGCCCACAGGTAAGAAAGGAGGGGAAGGACATCCGCAAAACGGAGTTGGGTGGAAGCGGGAGCTGCTTGGTTAGATGGCGCTTCTGTGTCCGTTACGGAATTGTCGGGAATGGTGACCTCCGGGAACTGGGCAGCCTCCGGCTGGGCCTGGACAATGGGAGAAACGGTGATTTCGTATGGGATTTTCAGAGAAACAGGACAAAGAAGCCCCACAAAAACAATCAGCCACAGAAAATAGAATCCCCGTCCGGGAATGCGCCGGAAGATTGTCCGCAGCAGGAACAACAGCAAAAACACGCCGCTGAGCCACAGACTGCGGGACAGAATTGTCAGAAAAATGGTACTCATGGTTTCTCCTCAAATTCCTGAATCAACAGCTGCAGCTTTTGAATTTCGGCACTGCTCAGTTTCCGCTTCCGGGTAAAGGCTGTGAGAAAATTGGGAAGAGAGCCGCCAAAGCTTTCGTCGATGAACTGGCAGCCCTGGATGGAGTCAAACTCCTCCTGGGAAATCCGGGGAATCACCAGACTGTCCTGATTTTCCAGAACCCCTTTGTTCTCCAGCCGCTTCAAAATGGTGTAGGTAGTAGAACGCTTCCAGCCCATTTCCTGGGCGCAGCGGCTAACCAATTCGCCGGAAGGAAGAGCTTGCTTCTGCCAGACCATTTCCGCAACCCGACGTTCCGCTTCGGTCAAGTACAGATTCATGGGTGTCCCTCCTTTGCATACGATGCATCTACAAGTTGTCGACGCCTATAGTCTACAATTTGTAGATGCGTTTGCCAAGTACCTTTGTGTATAAAAAGAACGTCCGGGAACGCAGTGACGCATTCCCAGACGTTCTTTTGGCGAAAAAGCACAGCTTTTCGCTTTTACACTTCTTTGTACATGCCGGAGGCATCGTCCTTGCGGACGTTGTCAGCTACCTCCAGGACCTCCACCGCGACCGTGCGGGTGCCCATAGAGATTTCAATTCTGTCGCCAACTTTCACATCGTAGCTGGCTTTGACGACCCGGCCGTTGACACTGATGCGGCCGTTGTCGCAGGCTTCGTTGGCTACGGTGCGGCGCTTGATCAGGCGGGAGACCTTCAGAAATTTATCCAGTCTCATAGCTTACTTGGCAACGGTATCCTTCAGGGCCTTGCTGGCGTTGAAGGAAGGAATCCGGGTGGCGGGAATCTCGATGGGAGCCTTGGTGTGGGGGTTGCGGCCGATCCGGGCCTTCCGGGACTTGGTTTCAAAGGTGCCGAATCCGCTCAGCTGTACCTTTTCGCCGTTGACCAGGGCGGCGGTGATGGCATCAATGGCTGCATTCAGGACACGCTCGGTATCTTTCTTTGTCAGGCCGGCGCTTTCTGCGGCCACGGTAATCAATTCGGTTTTGTTCATGGTGTGCGATCCTCTTTCCTGTATGGCAAAATCGAAAATAGATTAACATAACTATTGAGAAAATGCAAGCAATTTTTAGAAAAAATATCACAATCTGAGAAGTTTCGCGATTTTTTCACCTTTGGGCAGGAGCAGGCAGTCCTCCCGGGTGATGGCCTTCAGTGCAGCGGCGGACACACAGTAGACCACTACGCCTACGCTGATGGGAATAAAGCACAGCAGCAGGCGGCTGGTGATGCCCAGATGCTCCAGTCCCCGCAGGGCGGCATATACGAAAACGCCCATAATCCCGGAAGCCACAAAGGGCCGCAGCAGATTCTTGACAATGGCGGGGGGATTGTCCAGCAGGGTGCGGATGGAGTACAGGTTCAGTGCCGTGATGGACACATAGCACAGCAGGATGCCGATGGGGGTGCCGAGAATGCCGATGTGGGGATTGCCGGTGAGGATATATACCGCAATCAGATTCAGCACGCCGCCAACGAGCATATTGCCCACCGGACGTCCTGCATGACCATGGGCCTGCATAATGGCGGTGGTCACCAGAACGATTGCGTTGAACAGAATGCTGACGCCCAGAATGGCCATCAGTTTTGTGGCAAGAACCAGATTATCTCCCGTATATCCGCCCAGCAGAGCGGTGACGGGCCGGGCAAGCAGAACCAAGCCTACAGCACAGGGCATGGAGACCAGACCGGTAATCCGGGCGGCGGATTCTTCCGTCAGCTTGGCTTCCTGACTGCGGCACAGGGTCAGCTGGGAGGTGATGACAGGGATGATGCTGATGGTAATGGGCGTGATGAAGGCACAGGGCATGTTGTAAATGGTCAGGGTCATACCGTAGATGCCCCGCATGGTGTCCGCCGCAGACTGGGTGTAGCCCAGGTTCAGAAGCTGACCCATGTAGATTTTGGTCTCCAGCATGGTCAGAAACTGCAGCGCAGCGGAGCCGATGGTAATGGGCACGGCGATCATCAGCAGGCTCTTGGTAATGTCCTGATAGGAGCGGGGAACTTCCTCGGTTTCCGGCAGGAGCACGAAGCTTCTGCGGAATTTGCTGAACAGGTAGATGGAAGAAACCAGACAGCTGACGGTGACACCCAGAATGGCG
>USHP01000180.1 GCA_900554625.1 uncultured Eubacteriales bacterium
GCATAAATCGGCAGCGCCAGCCGCCCGATGATGCGCAGAATCAGCACCTGGGGCAGCAGATACGCCCCAATGTGATCCAGCGTCATGGCCGCCATGGCGACGAGTTTCAGCTGATTTCCGGTCAGACCTGTTTTCTCTTTCAGGGCAATTCCCATGGATAGCCCCCCTTTCCGGGCTATCTTAGCATCCCGGCAGCAGGCTTGTCAACGGCGCGGTGAGGAAATTCCCTTTCAGCGTGGAGGACCAATTATGAAAACGCTTTATCTCATTGGCGGCACCATGGGAGTGGGAAAAACCACCGTGTGCCGGGAACTGAAAAATCAATTGCCGCGCAGCGTTTTTTTAGACGGTGACTGGTGCTGGGACATGAATCCTTTTGTCGTCACTGAAGAGACAAAGGCCATGGTTCTGGACAACATCACGACCCTGCTGAAAAACTTTCTCCGGTGTTCTGCCTATGACCATGTAATTTTCTGCTGGGTGATGCACCAGCAGGCCATCCTGGATCAGATTCTGAGCAGACTGGACCTGACCGGCGTGACGGTGGTACCGGTGTCACTGGTGTGCAGCCAGGAGGTGCTGCTCCAGCGGCTGAATCAGGATGTGTCTGCCGGTCTGCGGCAGACGGACATTTTGCTGAGAAGCCCGCAAAGGCTTCCCCTGTATGATGCCCTGGACACCCACAAAATCGATACTTCCTGCGCCACCGTTCCCGAAATCGTCCAGGCCATTCTCCGCCTGACCAAATAAAAAGAAATAACCCTTGGCTGTTTTCGCAATCGAATCAGCCAAGGGTTACTTCTGTTCACTCTTGATATCTAACATCCTTGATTAACCTCTCTTTCTGCAGGATCAGACACGGCTTCTGCTGACAAAAATTGAATCCCTTCCAGTAATATTGCGGCTGAGAAAAACGGAAGCGGCGTCTGTCAAATTCCAAAGCGGCTGCTCCGGAACCGGGAATTTCCGATTCCATCGGTCATTCCTTTTGTGCTTTTACTATACCATGTCCTGCGGAAAATGCAACACGGAATTGTGTACAAGCTATCCAATTTTCTTCCATATAAAACGCAGAAATTGGAGATAATGCCATTTTTCCTGTTGACCTGTGGTGAAAAGGATGGTAATATGAATATGTTGGGGTGATTTTTCTTTCCCGCTGCCTGTTGGGAAAAAATCAGCCGTGCAATTTTGGCAACATACACATGCCGCCCCGGCAAAATCCCGACAGAAATTGGCTTTCTGCGACTTGACGTGTTTTTTGCCCCATGGTATAATATGGATGTAGTTTCTACAACCCCTTATGACTGACGGATCAGTGGAGCACCACACGGAGTAAGGGCGTTACAATAGCCGACCGTCTGGGCACACTTTCCCTTCTTTTTGGGACAAGTGCGCCCTTTTTTATTTACTTTTCTTTGGAGGTAACACATGAAAAAAGTCGGTATCGTCATGGGCAGCGACAGTGATCTTCCCATTCTGCGCAAGACCATGGACACTCTGGCCTCTTTGGACATTCCCTACGAGTGCCACGTCTATTCTGCCCACCGCACCCCGGTAGAGGCTCGGGATTTTGCCCTGTCCGCCCGGGAAAATGGCTTTGGCGTCATCATCGCCGCAGCCGGCATGGCTGCCCATCTGGCTGGCGCCATTGCAGCCAACACCACCCTGCCTGTGATTGGCATACCCTGTAAGTCTACCTGTCTCGACGGCATTGACGCACTCCTTTCTACGGTTATGATGCCCTCCGGTATTCCGGTGGCCACCGTTGCCATCAATGGAGGCGTGAATGCCGCTTTGTTGTCCGCCCAGATTCTGGCAGTGGAGGACAAGGATCTGGCTGCCAAGCTGGATGCCAAGCGCGCCGCCGATGCCAAAAAGGTCCTGGAGAAGGACGCCGCCCTTCAGGCGGAGCTGAATGCGTAAGCCCAATCTTTCAATATAAACATCTATTTTCAGAAAGAGGTAATTAACATGGAAAATCTCAAGCTGCTCTACACCGGTAAGACCAAGAATGTTTACGCCCTGCCCAACGGCAACTGCCTGCTGAAGTTCAAGGACGACTGCACCGGCAAGGACGGTGTCTTTGATCCCGGTGAAAACAGCGTCGGCCTGACCATCGAGGGCGTAGGTGATGTGAACCTGCGCATGTCCATCTACTTCTTTGAAAAGATCAACGCCGCCGGCATCCGCACCCACTATGTTTCCGCCAACCTGGACGACACCACCATGGAAGTGCTGCCCGCCAAGGTCTTCGGCAAGGGTCTGGAAGTCATCTGCCGGTACAAGGCTGTAGGTTCCTTCTTCCGCCGCTACTCCGACTACATTGAAGAAGGCGCCGACCTGCCCGCTTACGTAGAAACCACCTTCAAGAACGACGCCAAGGGCGATCCCCTGGTCACCAAGGACGGTCTGGTCGACCTGGGCGTTATGACTGCTGAGCAGTACGACTCCCTGAAGGAAATGACCCAGGCCATCACCAAGATTGTTGCCGATGATCTGAAGGCCAAGGGTCTGGATCTGTACGACATCAAGTTTGAGTTCGGCTACGACGCCGACGGCAAGGTCATGCTCATCGACGAAATCGCTTCCGGCAACATGCGGGTTTACAAGGACGGCAAGTACATTGACCCCATGACTCTGAACACCCTGTTCTTCGCTTGATTTCCCTCTCCGGTCACGGCAGCTGTTTCCCGCTGCCGTGACCAATGATTCCCTGTTACCTTCAACCTGCACATAGAATCAAGGAGGATATTCCCTTATGGGTGGTTTCTTCGGAGCAATTTCCCACAGCGACTGTGTCCATGACGTTTTCTTCGGTACGGACTACCACTCCCACCTGGGCACCCGCCGGGGTGGTCTGGTATTCTACGACCCGGAGAAAGGATTCCAGCGCCAGATCCATAACATTGAAAATACCCCTTTCCGCACCAAATTTGAAAATGACCTGACCGAGATGAGCGGCACCATCGGCATTGGCTGTATCTCCGACACCGATCCCCAGCCTCTGCTGTTCCGCAGCCATCTGGGACTGTTTGCCCTGTCCACCGTGGGCATTATTAACAACGCCGAGGAGCTGGTGGAAAAGACCTTCTCCGGCCTGGGCCATCAGTTCATGGCCATGTCCTCCGGCAAGGTCAACGCCACAGAGCTGACCGCGGCCCTGATCAACCGCTGTGACAATCTGATTGACGGCATCCACTATGCCCAGTCCGTTATTGACGGCTCCTGCACCATTTTGCTGCTGACCGCCAATTCCATCATCGCCGCCCGGGACCGGGTGGGCCGTCTGCCGGTACTGGTGGGCAAAAAAGAAGGCGGTCATTGTGTCAGCTTTGAGTCCTTTGCCTGCCAGAAGCTGGGCTACCAGGTCTGCTACAACTTAGGACCCGGTGAGATTGTGGAGATCACTCCCGACGGCATCCGCCAGCTGGCAGCTCCTGGGGAGAAGATGAAAATCTGCGCCTTCCTGTGGACCTACTACGGCTATCCCAACTCCAACTACGAAGGCAAAAACGTAGAGGTCATGCGCTGCCGCAACGGCGAGATCATGGCCCGGGACGAAGAAAAGAACGGCACCATGCCGGATGTGGACTACGTTGCCGGCGTGCCGGACTCCGGTCTGCCCCACGCCATTGGCTACGCCAACCAGTCCCACAAGCCCTTCGCCCGTCCCTTCGTCAAATATACCCCCACCTGGGCCCGTTCCTTCATGCCCTCCAACCAGCAGATGCGCAACATGATTGCGGAAATGAAGCAGATTCCCGTACCGGAACTGATTGAGGATAAGAAACTGCTGCTGGTGGACGACTCCATTGTTCGGGGCACCCAGCTGCGGGAAACCGTGGAATTTCTGTACAAGAGCGGCGCCAAGGAAGTGCATATGCGCTCTGCCTGCCCGCCCATTATGTACGGCTGCAAATACCTGAACTTCTCCCGTAGCAACTCGGAAATGGAGCTGCTGGCCCGGAAAGTCATCCAGGAGCTGGAAGGCGACGAAGGCCAGAAGCACATCGAAGAATATGCCGACGGCTCTACCCAGCGGGGCAAGGCTATGCGGGAAGCTATCTGCAAGCAGATGGGCTTCGACTCCCTGGGCTATCAGTCCCTGGATGGCCTGCTGGAGGCCATCGGTCTGGACCGCAGCAAGGTCTGCACCTACTGCTGGACCGGCGAAGAATAAATCCCATTACCAACGATAAAGGAGCACTCCCATGGAACATACCAATTCCTACTCCGCCAGTTACGCCGCCGCCGGTGTGGACATCACCGCCGGCTACAAGGCCGTGGAACTGATGAAAAAGCACGTTGCCCGCACCCGCAACGAAGGCTGCCTGGATGATGTGGGCGGCTTCGGCGGCTGCTTCGGTCTGCCCATCGCCGGAATGGAAGAGCCTGTGCTGGTCTCCGGCACCGACGGTGTGGGCACCAAGCTGAAGCTGGCCATTCTCATGGACAAGCACGACACCATCGGCATCGACTGCGTGGCCATGTGTGTTAATGATATCATCTGCGTGGGTGCCAAGCCCCTGTTCTTCCTGGACTACATTGCCTGCGGCAAGAATGTCCCAGAGAAAATTGCCGAAATCGTCGGCGGCCTGGACGCAGCCTTCTGCCA
>USHP01000181.1 GCA_900554625.1 uncultured Eubacteriales bacterium
CCTTTAGCTCAGTTGGTAGAGCAACTGACTCTTAATCAGTGGGTCCCGGGTTCGAGTCCCTGAAGGTGCACCATGGCCCGTTGGTCAAGTGGTTAAGACAGAGGCCTCTCACGCCTTTAACATCGGTTCGAATCCGGTACGGGTCACCAAGATCCACCTTAAAAAGGTGTTGACAAGGCACAGAAAGTGTGCTAGAATGACGAAGTTAAAGCGTACAACGCTTTGACATAAAAGATGGTGAAGAGCCATCCAAACGAGTTGGTATTGATTGCTGTGAGGGTCCACCTGTTCCCATCCCGAACACAGAAGTTAAGCTCACATGCGCCGACAATACTTGGCGGGCGACTGCCCGGGAAGATAGGTAATGCCAACACGAGAAAGAGTCAAGCTTTTGCTTGGCTCTTTTTCTTTTGCCTTGAGAAAGTTTGAGATAAATATAACTTTATCTCAAAAGTTTGTAAGATATGGATGGTTGATGCGTCTAATAGGTGAAGGAGGTGAGGCTGTGACGGAATTTGAGGAAATCTACCAGGAGTATTTCCGGGAGGTGGAACTGTACTTACGAGCAATCTGCAAAGATGAATTGCTGGCAGAAGAGCTGACGGAGCAGACTTTTTTCCAAGCGCTGAAACAACTGCCGAAATTCAGAGGGGAGTGTGACATCCGAACCTGGTTGTGCAGCATTGGAAGAAACTGCTATTACTCCCAACTGCGACGGGAAAAACCAAAAGAGAATCTGGATGACATTCAAATTCCCGACCCCAGAAAAAGTGTGGAGGAGCAGCTGTTGGACCGGTCCCAGGCGCTGACAATCCATCGGATTCTCCACGGACTTCCGGAGCCTTACAAAGAAGTGTTTTCTCTGCGAACCTTTGGACAGCTTTCTTTTGAGGACATCGGCGGGATATTTGGACGGACAGCCAACTGGGCCTGCGTGACCTATCACCGGGCAAAACAAAAAATTCGGGAACAAATGGAGGAGTGACAATGGATATTTCTTGTGATATCATTCGGGATCTGCTTCCGCTGTATGCGGAAGACATGGCAAGCAATGCTTCCCGTGAACTGGTGGAAGAACACCTGGAAGGGTGCAATCCGTGTAAAAAAGAACTGGAACTGTTAAAGCAGGCCCAGAAATTGCCTGTTGATGTGGACACACACGGTTTGGAGCGGGTCAGTAAGGAGATTCGCAAGCGGAAAATTTTGACGGTGCTTTGTGTGATTGCCACAATTTTCAGCCTAATCTGGTCCGGAATGGCCTTTGCTGTTTCGCCGATCTATCTCACTGCCGAGGAGGCGATTGAAGGTGTAGAGCTCAGAGATGACGGTGCTCTGGCGATTGATATGGCCAGTGGCATTATGGGAACAGGAGAAAGACAGTATGAAAATGACGACATGGTCTTGTCTGTCACAACGACGCGTTATGACTGGTGGCGTGCAAAGCTGGGAGAAAAAAAGCTTTCGGGGATGACAGAGAAAGAACTCGAGAATTATATCAAAGAGATGTATTCAAAAAAGAGACTTTCTCAGGCAGACTGGGATAGATTCAATCGTGTAGAAACTCGTTATTGCTTTATAAATGGAAAAGGCAGTCTTACTATTAAGTATGAGCCGGAGTTTTCTGTGGATTCAGATGATCCTTATGCTCCTTACATACCTGCGGAGCATACATACGATTTGTTTTATGCAGAGCCGGGACTAAAAGAGCCTGTTTTGCTTTGGGATGGGGATGATGGAATGCTATTTGAGGATTTCTCAACACTGGATTCCGTTGCACTGCAATACCTGATTTTCTTCCTTGTG
This sequence comes from uncultured Eubacteriales bacterium, assembly GCA_900554625.1. Taxonomy (GTDB): domain Bacteria; phylum Bacillota; class Clostridia; order Oscillospirales; family Oscillospiraceae; genus Faecousia. The sequence goes on from USHP01000181.1 coordinate 1,804, forward strand.
TCTCTTGTGATCGCTGTTGGTACCTTTGTTTGGGCACACTATCTTTCGGATCGGGTAGCGCGGTATTCCCTGCATCTTCTGGGGACCATTGCAGGCAGTATTGCAGGAGCCTTATTGGTGATTACTGGAGGGGATTTCTTGGATGCCGTTGGCGGAAGAGCGGATCAGTGGAGCATCCATCTGCCATCTGTGGCCGTTTCTCTGGCGATTACAGCTTTGCTGTGGCAGTGGCTGTATTGGGTGAATCATCCTGAAAAGCACTAAGACAAAATAAATCCCCGTAGGCATTGCCTACGGGGATTTTGTGTAATTCAAAATTACCGATTCTTTTCAGCCTTCTTGGCAGCCTTGGCCTTAGCTTTGGCTTCCTGAGCCTTCTTTGCTTCTGCCTTAGCGGCTTCTGCTGCGGTTTCATTGGAAGAAATGGCCCACTTCTCCAGCTCAATCCGGACCTGGTCAGCACCGGTTTCAATCACGATCCGGTTTTCCTTAACGTGAACAACCGTACCGACGATACCGCCGATGGTGGTGATCTTGTCGCCGGTCTTAACGGCGCTGCGCATCTGCTCAGCTTCCTTCTTCCGCTTGTTCTCCGGACGGATGAGCATGAAGTAGAAGATGGCGATCATCAGAACCATCATAATCAGGGGGCTTGCCATACTAGCGGTTCCGGTGGTAGAGGTCAGAAAATTCAACATGGATAAATCTCCTTCGTGTTTAATATCTCGTTTATTATAGCATTGCTGGCAGAAATTGCAAGGGGCAAGTTAGATTCTCCGGGCCAATTTTGCCGAATAGGCCTGGCGGAATTCTTCAAAACGTCCTTCATCCAGGGCGCTGCGGATTCTTTCCATCAGTTTGTTGTAGAAGTACAGATTGTGCATCACGCAAAGCCGCATAGCCAGCATTTCCTCCGCTACAAACAGATGGCGAATGTAGGCACGGCTGTACCGGCGGCAGACTGGGCAGTCACACTGAGGATCAATGGGGCTTTCGTCCAGCTGATATTTGGCGTTTTTCAGATTGATCGCACCTTCCCAGGAAAAGAGCCTGGCATGCCGGGCATTCCGGGCGGGCATAACGCAGTCGAAGAAGTCCACACCCCGGGCCACCGCCTCGATGATGTTGGTAGGGGTTCCCACACCCATCAGATACCGGGTCTTCTCCTTGGGCATGTGGGGTTCTACGGCTTCGATGATGTCGTACATCTCTTCCGCAGTTTCGCCCACTGCAAGGCCGCCAATGGCGTAGCCGGGCAGATCCAGGTCGGCAATCCGCTTCATATGGTCAACACGGATGTCGGCATAGGTACCGCCCTGGTTGATGCCCCAGAGCATCTGCTGGGGATTGACGGTATCCGGCAGAGCATTGAGCCTGGCGTTTTCCGCCTTGCAGCGCACCAGCCAGCGGTACGTTCTGTCCACACTTTTCTGGACATAGTCCCGGGGAGAGGGATTTTCAATGCACTCGTCAAAGGCCATGCAGATATCGCTGCCCAGATTGGACTGAATCTGCATACTTTCCTCCGGTCCCATGAAAATCTTCCGTCCGTCAATGTGGGAGGCAAAGTACACGCCTTCTTCTTTGATTTTCCGCATGGAAGACAGGCTGAACACCTGAAATCCACCGGAGTCCGTCAGAATCGGGCCGTCCCAGGTCATAAACTTGTGCAGGCCGCCCATCTGACGCACTACCTTGTCGGTGGGGCGCAGATGCAGGTGGTAGGTGTTGGACAGCTCCACCTGGCAGCCGATGTTTTTCAAATCCTCGGCACTGAGGGCGCCTTTGATGGCACCCTGGGTGCCTACGTTCATAAATACCGGGGTCTGCACGGTACCGTGGGCGCAGGTAAATTCACCCCGGCGGGCTTTCCCTTCGGTCTTTTTTAATGTAAACATAGATTACCTCACTTTGTTGGGGTTAAATAAAACGTAGAGCTTGGTAGGTTCTTCTGTACCAAAAGCGGTTCGGTGAATGCCGTCCTGAAGATAGGTAAAGCCGCATTTTTCCACCACCCGGCGGGACTGGTGATTCCACAGGAAATGGCCACAAGTCAAATAGTCAAATTGCCATGTATGGAAACAAAAATCGATGACCGCTTTCACGGCTTCCGGCATCAGTCCCCGGCCCCAGTAGTCCTTGCTCAAGGCGTATCCGATCTCCCGTCCCTGGAGGGATTCCGGGAGAGGCAGGGATTTGTCTATGGTTTCCAATCCCAGGCTGCCAATGACGGTTCCTGTTTCTTGCCATACCAGTGCCAAGGTTTTCTTTTCCCGGATAAACATATTTAGGACGTTGCGGGACTCATCTATGGAAGAGTGAGGTTTCCAGCCCGCCATTTGTCCCACACCATCCACGCTGGCGTAGGCATAAAGGTCCTCCACATCGGATTCCCGGAAAGGACGCAAAAGCAAACGAGGGGTTTCGATCTGAACGTTGGTTACGTCAACAGGTGCATTCATGGCAATTGCTCCTTTTTTAGAGGATACACATGGCGTCTCCGAAACTGAAGAACCGGTAGCGCTGGGCCACGGCTTCTTTGTAAGCGGCCAGCACATGCTCCCGACCGGCAAAGGCGGAGACCAGCATTACCAGCGTGCTTTCCGGCAGGTGGAAGTTGGTGATCAGGGCGTCCATGGCCTTGAAGCGGTAGCCGGGATAGATAAAGATATCCGTCCAGCCGCTTCCGGCCTTCAAAATTCCGTTCTCATCCGATGCCGACTCCAGGGTTCGGCAGCTGGTGGTGCCCACCGAGACAATCCTGCCGCCGGCCTGCTTTGTGTCATTTATCAGCTTTGCCTGGGATTCCTC
>USHP01000182.1 GCA_900554625.1 uncultured Eubacteriales bacterium
GCAAATGGCCCCAGAAGCACCAATCGCTGCCGCCGGTGGTCTGCCGGATGGCGGAATCGGCACCGATTTTCAGCTGATTTACGATGCCATCGAATCTGTCGCCGGTGCGGATGGCGTAATTGTCCTGTTTGATATGGGAAGCGCCATCATGACCACGGAAATGGTAATCGATTCTTTTGACGGCGTGGATATCCGCATGGCGGACGGTCCGGTGGTAGAAAGCAGCGTGGTGGCAGCGGTGTCTTCCGCCGTGGGTATGGATATGGACGGCATTGTGGAAGCCATTCGGGATGCCGCTCAAACGCCGAAGCTGCCCTCATAATTGAGAAATTTTCATCACAACACACAGCCGGGGTGCCTTCGGGACATCCCGGCTGCTGCATTGATATGGGGAAGAAAATTGTCTTGACTTTTTCCTGGTTTGAATTTATCTTGAACGTAAACCCTCAAAAAAGGAGGCAGGGGCGCTCCGGCTGCCCAGATCACCATGAATGAAATCATCAGAAGTCTACATCAGCGCAAATCCGTCCGTGCCTTTCTGGATCGGCCCATCGGTCAGGAGGAAAAAAGCGCCATTTTGCAGGCAGCCGTCCAGGCTCCCACTGCCGGAAATCAGCAGCTGTATACCATTCTGGACATCACCGACCCGGCGTTAAAAGAAGCCCTGGCGGTATCCTGCGACAACCAGCCCTTTATCGCAAAGGCCCCCATGGTTCTGGTTTTCTGCGCTGACTGCAAGAAATGGTACGATGCTTACCGTCTGACAGGCTGCTCTCCCCGGGAACCGGGTGTTGGGGATCTGATGCTGGCGGTGACGGATACCGCAATCGCCGCTCAGAACGCCGTGATGGCGGCCGAAAGTCTGGGAATTGGCTCGTGCTACATTGGGGATATTATGGAAAACTGTGAGACCCAGCGCAAACTGCTGTCCCTGCCGGAGTATGTATTTCCGGCGGTGATGCTGGTTTTTGGCTATCCGACGAAGCAGCAGCAGGAACGCCCCAAGCCTGCCCGGTGCCCCATGGAGCAGATTGTCCACGAAAACGGCTACCGCTCCATGGATTCAGAGGAACTGCAAAAACTTCTGGGCGGCAAAACCGGTCAGCGCAGCTTTGACAGCTGGTGCCAAGCCTTCTGCCAGCGAAAATACAATTCTGATTTTTCCCGGGAGATGACCCGGTCTGTGGGAGAATATCTGACCCAATATCAAACGGATTTTTCATCCGAAGAATAGGAGAATGGAACATGATGAACGAATCTGCGCTGATGCAGCGAATTGACAAATTTTTGGAAGAAAACCGGGATGCTTTTCTCAAAGATCTGGCTTCCCTTATCGAAGTGGACAGTGTGCGGTCAGAGCCGGTAGAAGACGGTCCCTTCGGGTCGGGTGTCCGCAAGGTCATGGACAGGGCTTTGGAAATTGCGGGCCGCTTCGGTCTAACCACCCAGGATTGCAACGGCTACCTGGTCTATGCCGATGTTCCCGGAAAGAGCGAAAAGCAAATTGCTGCCATTACCCACCTGGATGTGGTGCCTGCGGGAAACGGCTGGGACAGTGACCCCTTCCATCTGACGCGGCGGGAAGGCTTCGTCCTGGGCCGTGGTGTGGCAGATGACAAAGGCCCGGCGGTCATTACCCTGTATCTGGCCAAATTCTTCCGGGAGTACTGCCAGGAAACCGGAGAAACCCTCCCCTATACCCTTCGGATTCTTCTGGGCGGTGCGGAGGAGACCGGAATGGAAGATGTGGACTACTACCTGGAGCATTACCCCATGCCGGCATTCTGCTTCACCCCGGACGCAGAGTTTCCTGTGGGTCACGGCGAAAAAGGCGGCTTTGGCGGCACTTTCGTCAGTGCGCCTCTCAGTGGCAATCTGGTAGATTTCCAGGGCGGTGTTGCCAACAATGTGGTGCCGGATCTTGCCCACGCCCTGGTTCGCTGTAACATTTCCGGGCTGAAGGAAACCAATGAAATCTCCCTGTCCCAGGAAGAAGATGGCATCGTGCGCATTACCGGACATGGCAAGGGCGGTCACGCTTCCACGCCGGAAGGAACCGTCAACGCCATCGCCCTGGTAACGGACTATCTGCTGCGCAACCAGCTTTGCTCGGATGCTGAAAACCGCTATCTGACCATGCTGCAGCAGCTGCTGGCCACCACCGATGGTTCTTCCTTCGGCATTGCCGCAACGGATACCATTTTTACCCCTCTGACCTGCATCGGCGGTGTGATTTCCATGGAGGATGGTATTCTGCGCCAGACCATCGACGTACGCTATCCCACCAGCATCACCGCTGAAGAGATTGAAGCCGCCTGCGGCAAACTGGCAAAGCAAGGAGATGCCCGGTTTGTTGCAGAAAAGTCCCGGGTTCCCTTCTATATTCCCGCCGATTCTCCTGAAATTGAAGCCTGTATCCGCTCCTATAATGAAGTAACCGGAAGAAACGACAAGCCCTTTACCATGGGCGGCGGAACCTATGCCCGTCACTTCAAAAACGCGGTGAGCTTTGGCATCGAGGAACCGGATGCAGCGTATCCGGACTTTGTGGGGCAGATGCACGGTGCAAACGAAGGTGTGCCGGAAGCTCTGCTGTTCCAGGCGCTGAAAATCTATATTCTGGCCGTCAGCCGGTTGATGGAACTTTCCTTCTGATACGTTCCTATTCTTCAAAAATCCGTCAGACAATGTCTGGCGGATTTTTTGTATATGGTATGGTATATTCTAGTATATATCCACACTCTATCACAAGCTTTTCATGCAGTTTTTGTTTGCATTCTGTCTGATTATATTGATAATATTATAATTTATCCGTCTATATGTATAATTTTACCACAGAGTACGCTGTTGCAACTTTTCATTTCGTCCAATTTGCAAAATATTTACATATTCTTGTATATTTGTGCATATTTATATTGACATGTGCATACACCGGCGCTATAATCTCTCCATAAAAAACACTTGTACCCCGGGCACACCCCCAAATACAGCCAGTATATCATAGGAGGCGACGATTCCATGACCCATGTATTTATCGATGGCAGCGCCGGAACCACAGGGCTTCGCATTCACGAACGGCTCCAGTCCAGGAAGGACATTTCCCTGATCTCTCTTCCGGAATCTTTGCGAAAAGACCCCAAGGTCCGAGAAGAAGCCATCAATTCCGCCGATGTGGCATTTTTCTGTCTGCCGGATGACGCAGCTGTAGAGGCCGCCTCCATGGTACACGGAAACACCGCAGTCATCGACACCTCCACCGCCCATCGAACAGCTCCAGGTTGGGTTTATGGCTTTCCGGAGCTGGCAGGCTTCCGGGAAAAAATCGCCGCTTCCCGCCGGGTAGCAAACCCCGGCTGTCATGCCAGCGGCTTTATTGCGCTGGTGCAGCCCTTGGTTCAGGCTGGCATTCTCAAAAAAGACGCGGCTCTGACCTGTTTTTCCGTGACCGGGTACTCCGGCGGGGGGAAAAAGATGATTGGCGACTATGAATGCAGCAATCCCATGCCAGAATTGTCCGCTCCCAGACAGTACGGCTTGACCCAGAACCACAAACATCTGCCGGAGATGGTCCGCATTTGCAATCTGGAAAAGGCCCCAGTGTTCTGCCCCATCGTATCTGACTTTTACAGCGGAATGCTGGTGACCGTTCCCCTGTTTCAATCGGACATTCGGGGAAACCAGAAGGATCTGGCAGAAATTTATTCCAGCTGTTACCACGGTCCCATCGTGCATTTTGACACCATACCATTGAGCGGCATGGCTGCTGCAAATGCACTGGCAGGCCGGGATGACATGTCCATCTGTCTGGGCGGAAACAAGGAGCGAATTTTGCTGATGGCTTTCTTTGACAACCTGGGCAAAGGCGCATCCGGTGCCGCCATTCAAAACATGAACATCACCCTGGGGCTGGAAGAAACCACCGGTCTGAACATTGGCAGATAAGAAAGAGAGGTTATATTATGAAACTAATTTCTGGCGGCATCTGCGCCGCAGAGGGATTTTTCGCCGCAGGCGTACATTGCGGCATTCGTAAAAACCGGACGAAAAAGGATTTGGCTCTGATTTACAGTCAGGTACCTTGCAGCGCCGCTGCGGTTTACACCACCAATCTGGTAAAGGGTGCGCCCTTGATTGTAACCAAATCCCACTTATCCGACGGGAAAGCCCAGGCTGTGGTCTGCAACAGCGGCAACGCCAACACCTGCAATGCCAACGGCATTCAAATTGCGGAAGAAATGAGTGTTCTCACCGCCAAAGCGCTGGGAATCAGTCCCGACGACGTGGTAGTCGCTTCCACTGGCGTAATTGGGCAGCCACTGTGCATTGACCCCATCGCTGAGCACACGCCTCAGCTGGCTTCCCTGCTGAATCCCAAGGGCAGCTCCGATGCTTGTGAAGCCATCATGACCACAGACACAAAGCCCAAGGAAATTGCGGTGGAATTTCAGCTGGGGGGCAAAACCTGCCACATCGGCGGCATTGCCAAGGGCAGCGGCATGATCCATCCCAACATGGCCACCATGCTGGTGTTCCTTACCACGGATGTGGCCATTGATCCCCAAATGCTCCATAAGGCCCTTTTGGGGGACGTGCAGGATACCTTC
>USHP01000183.1 GCA_900554625.1 uncultured Eubacteriales bacterium
GGGTGCAGATGGACAGCACCTGGGTCTGACCACGGGAGAAGAGGCCCGAGCCGTGTACCCGGGGCAGCACGCCAACCTCGGCATCCAGAGGACGAATCTCGTCCATGCCGCGGCCGTCCACACGCTTGCCGGCCAGCAGCCACTTCTTGACAACCTTCTTCTGCATCTTGTACAGGCAGACCTCGATGTGCGTCTCAAAGTCCTCGTACTTCTCGCCGAACTTCTCCTGGAAGTCCAGACGGGCAGCAGTCAGCCGCTCTTCCCGGACATTCTTGTCGGGGGTATCCAGAGCGTACTCGATCTGATCCAGGCCGTAGGCCATCAGGTCGTCCAGCAGTTCGTGGTTGACAGCAGCCTTTTCAAAGGTGAACTTGGGCTTGCCGATCTCGGCCACGATGCCGTTGATGAACTTGACGATCTCCATGTTGGTCTCGTGGGCAATGCGGATGGCCTCGTAGACCACGCTTTCGGGAGCTTCGTTGGCTTCGGTCTCGATCATGACCACCTTCTCGAAGGTGGAGGAGATGCACACGAAGCAGTCGCAGGCGTCCCGCTCGTCAGCGGTGGGGTTAATGATATACTTGCCGTTGAGATGGGCAACGTTGGTGGTGGCAACAGGTCCGTTCCAGGGCACATCGGAAGTGGCGATGGCAATGGAAGCGCCCAGGGAAGCGACGATTTCCACAGGGTTATCGTAGTCGTTGGCCAGCACGGTGCAGGTCACAACGGTGTCGTTGCGCAGTTCCTCGTCGAACAGAGGACGCATGGGCCGGTCGATGATCCGGCTGTTGAGGATGCCCCGCTCAGAGGGCTTGCCCTCCCGGCGGTTGAAGGAACCGGGAATCCGGCCCACGGCGTACATCCGCTCTTCAAACTCGATGGTCAGAGGGAAGTAGTCGATACCGGCCTTGGGGATGGGGTTGCAGGTGCAGGTAACCAGCACCACGGTGTCTCCGTAGCGGCAGATGCACTCGGCATTGGCCAGCTCAGCCACCTTACCGGTTTCCACGGTGAAGGGACGGCCGCCGATTTCCATCTCGTAAACATGATGGTTGGGGTATTGTTTGCGGGTAATCATGGAAAAACCTCCTGTAAAATTTTTGTGGTCGGGAGGTTTAGCACTTGAAACGAATGCCGCCGCGCGGCAGCCCTTTCAACTGCTAAAATTCTCCCGTTTTGCTTGTAAGAAAAGGGCGACGAAAGCCGTCGCCCTTTCCAAAATTACTTACGGATACCCAGCTTGGCGATCAGAGCACGGTAGCGGTTGATGTCCTTACGAGCCAGATAGTCCAGCAGGTTACGGCGCTTACCAACCATCATCAGCAGACCACGACGGGAGTGGTTGTCGTGCTTGTGCACACGCAGGTGCTCGGTCAGTTCATTGATCCGGGCGGTCAGGATGGCAACCTGAACTTCGGGAGAACCGGTGTCGCCCTCGTGAGTAGCGTTGTCAAGGATGACCTGAGTCTTCTTTTCTTTCTGAATCATTGTGTTTCCACCTTTCTGTTACGTTCCCAGCAGCCAAGTCGGGGACTGGTGAAAGAATCCGGCAACTGAGCAGCGGGTAAATATTCTGTCTGGCCGCGGCCAGCCTTTTGATAGTATCATAAGTTTACCCAAAAGTAAAGGAGTTTTTTCCACTTTTTGAAAAAAGAAGCCCCTTACAGCGGGGATTGTTTGATTTTCGCATACCGCCGGGGATAGGCTTTGGGGGTGGGGGCGATTTTGCGCAGGACGATGACGGCGTGGTTGGTGCCGTCAATGGGGAATTCCTGTACCGACTCCAGCTTCAGCCCCAGCTTTTTGATGGCGCCGGCGCATTCCGCCAGTTCCTCCCGGGCTGCTGCGCCTTTCATGGCCAGCACCGCTCCGCCTACCTTCACATAGGGGGCCGTCAGCTCCAGCAGAATGTTCAGCCGTGCCACCGCCCGGCTGGTGGCAAAGTCAAAGCTTTCCCGGCAGTCCGCTACCACTTCTTCCGCTCTTCCGGTAATGCACCGGGCAGAGACACCCAGCTGAGGCAGGATTTCTTCCAGCCACTTCACCCGCTTGCCCAGAGAATCCAGCAGCGTTACCTTGGCATCCGGGCAGGCAATGGCAATGGGCACACCAGGAAATCCGGCACCGCAGCCCACGTCAATCAGGGTCTTTCCCGAAAAATCCCCGGTTTTCAGCACCGTCAGGCTGTCCAGCAGGTGCAGTTTTGCCACCTGGGCATCTTCGGTAATGGCGGTCAGATTCATCACTTCGTTCTGCTTCACCACCGCCGCGCCGAAGGCGCACAGCTTTTCACAGACCGCATCGGAAAGTTCCAACCCCAGCTGGGGCAAACCTTCCTGTAAGGTTTTTTTCATCATAGTCTCACCTTGCATTGACAATGCCGCTCAGGTCCACCTGGGTTTCGTCGTAGGGATCGAAGGGGGAATCCTCTACGGTGATGGAGGGCAGCACCACAGTGTGGATGTGCCAGTTTACCAGCAGGTCGCAGACTTCGCCGTAGGAATCCACGCCGCTTTCGTCACCGCTGACCTTCAGGTAGGTATCGTTGATGTTGTCCGCCAGATTGGTAGCAGCTCCATCCTGGTGGGAAGTGAAGAAATTGCTGTATGCTGCCATATCGCTGCGCAGCTGCTGGCTGACCCCGTCGTTGATCCGGGCCGCTGCCGCCGCCGCGCTCTGGTCATTGACACTGCTCAGCGCAGTATAGCAGTAACGGAAGGCCATGAAGTAGCCGGAATACTGGAATTCCGGGTCGGAATTGGCGGTACATGCCAGGAACGCGGCGAAATTGGCATCCCGCTCCGGGGCAATGCACATCCGATGAGACATTTCATGGGCCATGGTAAAGGGCAAGGACACGTCCGGAATCTGGGGATTCACCGCTGCTTCACCGGTCAGGCCGAAGGTCACGCCGGTAATGCCCATAGAGGTGTACATATCCGCCCAGCCCAGCTTCTTCACCGGCAGCGTGCAGCCGGCAAAAATGGGATAGTGGTAATCATAGGTCAGGCTGTGGAAGCCATCCCCTGCCTTCTGGGCCAGGGTTTCAAAATCCGCAAAGTCCACATTGCCGGAGCCATCCCGGTTAACCTGAGCTGCCAGCTCGTTGGCCTTATCCCGATAATACTGGGTAGCCTCCGCCAGCTCGTCAACGTTATAGCTGGATACTTCCAGACGCATGTCATCGGCCAGACTGCCGGCATAGTAGTTCAGGCCCCAGGCCATGGTATGCAGCATGAACAGTCCGGAAAACACCGCCAGCACCCAGCCGAACCACTGGATTACGTTCCATTTCAGCACCACCATCAGCACAAAGCTGGCAAGAATCAGCACGCCCAGCACCACCGCCAGCAGCTGCCACACAGGAAACTCCACCGTGCCCGTCCACTGGGCCAGCATGCCCTGAAGCGTACGGATGACATAGGGATAAATCATATCCACCAAGGTGGAAAACCGCTGGCCGAATTCCATCAGCACCCAGGTTATGCCGCCGAAAATGGCCGCTGTCAGATATCCGAACCAATATTTCAAAGGAAACGCCTCCTTCAGATATGTGTAATCATGGATTATACTAGTATAACACAACTTTGGGCCTTTGTCTGCCCCCAATTTCTTAATTTTTCGTGAAGCTGCGGCAAAAAGCCGAAGATAGCGGGACTTTCCGACGGTTTCTACTTCCTGCTTTCCAGATGCTGCCAGTACCGGTTCCCCCCTCCGGGCTAATCCGGTCGAAGCCAATTTGTCTTGCAATTTCCGCCGCTGCGTGGTAAAATGCTTAAATAAATAGGATTGAAATAGAAAAGGAGGGGTCTTCTTGCGGCGCCTGTTTGTGACGCTGGCCCTTTGTATTGCCCTTGCAGGTGTTTTGTGCATCCCGGCATCGGCGGAAACCGCTGCCACCCAAGTGAACATGCAATGTACCGTTACCTCTGACGGTGACTGCCGGGTTTCCATGAACGTGCGGCTGCGGCTGGAAGAGGCCTATGATCAGATGGCCTTTCCTGTGCCCGCCAATGCCCGCAACGTCACCCTCAACGGCAACAATGCCTCCACCAGCTCCACATCTTCTGCCACGTTGGTGGATCTGAGCAAAATTACCCGGGATTACACCGGCGACATCTCTGTGGATATTGGCTACACCATCCCGGAGGCGGTCAAAGTTACCCTCCCTGAGCAGACCAGTTCCAGCTCGGAGACCAAACCCAAGCCCTTTTTGCAGCTGACCGTTCCCCTGCTGTGCAGCTTTGATTATCCGGTGGAGTTTCTCAGCTTTACCATCACCATGCCTTCGGAGAAGATGACCGACGCTCCCACCTTCACCAGTATTTACCGGCAGATCAGTATTATGTCCGATCTGAACGTGGAGGTCCGGGGCAGCCAGATCATTGGTACCAGCCTGGTCAAATTGAATGACCGGGAAGGCATCACCATGACCATGAAGGTGCCGGAGGAAATGTTCCCCTCGGTCAGCACCTACGTCCGTCAGGGTAACCCAGAGCTGGTGCCCATCGTGGGCTTTGCCCTGGCCGCCCTGCTGTACTGGGTACTG
>USHP01000184.1 GCA_900554625.1 uncultured Eubacteriales bacterium
GTGCTGGGGGTGACCCCGGCATCGGTGCACCAGGCGCTTTGCGTCATTGCCAAATCCCTGGGGGTCATTTCAGCGGTATATTTTCTGACTCTGAACACCCCCATGACCGACCTGACCGGGGGATTGCGGCGGATGCATGTACCCATGCTGCTGATTGAGCTGATGGACCTGATTTACCGGTTCATCTTTGTACTGACGGAGACGGCGGGAAAAATCCGCACCGCCCAGGATTCCCGGCTGGGATATCAGGGGGTTTTCCGCAGTCTGTCCTCTTTGGGGACCTTGAGTTCTATGGTATTTCTTCGGGCCTGGAAAAAGGCGGATAACGTATACGCAGCCCTGGAATCCCGGGGCTATACGGGAACGCTGCTGACGGTTTCCGAAGAATACCGGCCGGGAAACCTATGTTATGGGCTGATCCCTCTGGTATGGGGGACGCAGATGCTGTGTTTGCTTTTGGAGGGAAAGGTATTTGGGTAAGTATGCCATCGAAACCAGGGATTTGGAATACCGGTACGAAGACGGGACAAAAGCCCTGGACGGCGTGAATTTCTGCGCCGAGGCCGGGAAGATTACCGGCATTTTAGGCGCCAATGGCGCGGGAAAGTCAACGCTGTTTCTGAATCTGAACGGCGTGCTGACGCCTGCCTCAGGACAGGTGATGCTGAACGGGGAAGCGGTGTGTTACAACCGGCAGGGGATTGCCAAGCTTCGCAAAGAAGTGGGCATTGTGTTCCAGGACCCGGACAATCAGCTGTTCTCCGCCGATGTCTACCGGGATATCTCCTTCGGCCCGGTGAATCTGGGGCTGTCCACCCAGGAGGTTCGCCAACGGGTAGAGTGGGCCATGGAGCAGACCGGGGTAACCCAGCTTCGGGACAAACCCACCCACGCCCTGTCCTATGGTCAGAAAAAGCGGGTGGCCATTGCCGGCGTGCTGGCCATGGAGCCGAAGGTCATCATCCTGGACGAACCCACCGCAGGACTGGACCCCCAGGGGGTCAGCAGCGTGATGCATCTGCTCAGCGACATCCGGGACCGGATGGGAATCAGCATTGTGATTGCCACCCACGATATGGATATCGTGCCGCTGTACTGTGACTATGCGTATCTGCTCAGCGAGGGCCGTGTTCAGGCCCAGGGAACTCCGGGGGAGCTGTTTGCCCGGCCGGAGATTCTCAGAGGGAACCACCTGCGCCTTCCCCGGATTGCCCACCTGATGGAGATTCTCCGGGAGGAGGACGGGCTGCACACCCAGGCGGGGATTGCAACCATTGCCCAGGCCCGGAAGGAAATCAAGAATATGCTCCAGGAGCATTGAACTGCAAAACCCGCTTGTATTGGTTACCATACAAGCGGGTTTTCTTTGTTAATGAAACCACCAGCAGTGTCCGGGCTCATTTAAGTGCGCACCATTTTGGCGTGCCCATGAAAGAAGTATTCCTTATCCAATTCGTAATTTATGTTTAGCGCCCACGGCCTTTTCTGGTTGTTTGAATATCCATTTGGGCATTTCATCACAACCATATGAATAAACCTAAAAAATTTGTTTGAAGTTGATGCAATATACGCACACCATTTTACGCCTATACAAGTGAAACCCTTTGTTATAGAATGAAAAAATAACTGGAGGTGATTCCTTGGAGGATGAGGGTATCATTGCCTTGTTCTTCAAACGGTCTGAACAGGCCATTGAAGAAACAGACAAAAAATACGGTGGGTACTGCTACAGCATCGCCTACAACATTCTGGAGAACCGGGAAGATTCTGAAGAGAGTGTCAGCGATACATATCTGGCAGCGTGGAATACCATTCCACCCCGGCGTCCCAATTTACTGAATGCGTTTCTTGGAAAACTGACTCGACATATTTCCATTGACCGCTGGCGAAAGCGAACCGCAAAAAAGCGAGGTGGCGGGGAAATCATTCTGGCACTGGAGGAACTGGAAAACTGCGTGGACACACATAATGTGGAATCCGAACTGGCGAAACGAGAACTGACCCGGGTACTCAACGCGTTCCTTTCTTCCCTGTCGGAAATAGAACGGAATGTGTTTCTGTGTCGGTACTGGTATCTGGATTCCATCCAGACCATTTCTGAGGTTTCCGGTTTCAGCCAGAGCAAGGTAACTTCCATGCTCCATCGGCTGCGGGGAAAACTGCGGAAAAAACTCAGTGAGGAGGGGTGCCTATGAAAGCGATAGAATTGCTGGTGAGGTTCAATGGTGCCAAGGATTCTTATGTCATCAGCGCGGAGGAATTCCGCCGGGGGAAACACAAGGCGCAGGTCAAGCATCTGTCCGCGCGCAGGATGTGGCTGATTGCCGCCGTGATTGCACTGGCCTTGCTTTTGGTTGGGTGTGCCATTGCCTATGCCAGCGGGTGGTTCCAGCTCATTTTTTCCTCTCATAGTGAAGAACCATTATCTTCCGAACAGGTTCAGTATATCCAAAATAACGAGCAGCCTGTGGCACAGGCACAAACCATTGACGGCTGGACTATAGACCTGAAATCCACCATTTCCGATGATAAAACGGGCTATCTGGTTTTTCAAATCACCGCCCCGGAAGATGTGGACTTGGAGCAATACTTAAACCCGCCAACTGTGTATGATAAGCGACTGTCGATGGGAAATTACAGCGCTGCGAGAAATGCGGGATACTCCTATGCAGTCGTTTCCATCGGGACCGTAGATCAGGAGCGAAATTACTGGTATCTGGACGGCGGAGAGTGGATTGCAGACCAGGATGGCCAGCCCAATACCGTTCTTTTCTGCATGAGCATCCGTTGTGAAAAGATAGATCCCAATAAGCCTATGCTGCTGGAAGATCCTTTTGGAAAAGATGTATCTTTCCGCATCCGCCTTATGGGCATTACGCTGGAATATATCGATTTGGAACGTCAGAAAGCCATAGAAGAGAAGTATGCCGGCCAGGACTACATCGTGGACGGCGAAGAAGCGGCAAGCCTATACTGCTCAGATATTCTTACGGATGAGGAATGGAATTTTGATGTCACCTTCGACCCGGACAATCAGTTTGTGGAGTTGATAACCCAGCCTGTTTCCGTACAGGCAAAGGTCTGGCGCTATGCGGATGAGAAACATTGGGAAACCTCTGAAACATTGGAAACCGTGCAGATTGTTTCGTTCCGGTTGACTCCCTTTGGAGCAAGCATTTCTTGTGGCCCAAAGCAGGATACCATCGGAATTGCTTTGGATCTGAGCCTGAATGCAGATGATGCAATCTACGCTGTGATGAAGGATGGCAGCCGCATCAAGCTGAATTTTGCTGGAAACGATTATATGGTTCTTCAGGCCGAAACACCAATTGTCCTGAACCAGTTGGATCATATTCTGCTGGAGGACGGCACAAAACTATTTGCTCCCAACATCTAGGCACAAAGGCAGACAGCACAGAGCTGTCTGCCTTTGTTGGTTCTCTGGATTTGACACAGCGGATTCCGCTGAGCATAAGGACTCTGCTGTGTGCTTTTGCACTGCGAGACAGATCCGGAAGGATAATCTCTGCGTCGTCCGATACCCAATAGGGGATTATCGTAACAAACAAGAGGATTTCAGAGGATTGTTTGCTTATTTACTGTTTTTTATTAGTATATAACAAGAAAGTCGTCCGAAATCGGACGACTTTCTATGGGTTTTGGCAGGGGCACTAGGACTTGAACCCAGAGCCTACGGTTTTGGAGACCGCCGCTCTACCAATTGAGCTATACCCCTATATACATTCGCTGAATGCTTGATTATTATAGCCGATGCAACGGGGAATGTCAAGCCTTATTTTTACTTATTCTCATTTTTCGCGCCGCCGCAGCTGCAGCAGCTCTCCTGCGCGGCGGAATCCGGCGCAGGCAGCTGGCTTGCCAGCTGTTCCAGCGTAACGCTGTCGATATACTGGTTGATCACCTCGTCCAGCCCCGCCCAGAACGGCAGGGTGAAGCACTGCTCGGACATGGGGCATTCGTTGGTCACGCTGCCAAGGCACGGAATGGGCGCTACGCTGCCCTCGATGGCGCGCAGGATCTCGCCGGCGGTGTAGTCGGCGGGATCTTTTGTCAGGCGGTAGCCGCCCTGACTGCCCCGCTCGCTCTTGACCAGCCCCACCCGCGCCAGCGGGGTGACGATCTGTTCCAGATATTTCAGGCTCAGGTTCTGCCGCTCACTGATCTCCTTCAGGCTGACGGTGGTGCCCGGCGCATAGCGCGCCAGCTCCGCCATCAGGCGCAGGGCGTAGCGGCTCTTGGTGGAAAATTTCATGGTAGTCCTCTCCTTGTTGCAGTTTATAGTATAGCACGTTACTCGGATTTTGCAAAGGACAAACCTCTTGTGCAAACAAAAAAGGTCTGTTATCATAGGATAGAACAGAACCTATCTTTGAGGAGTGAGAGTATGACAGAAAAGATCACCGCCGCAGACGCCATCCGTCTGCTGGATGCCCACGAGACCGAGGCTGATCTCGTATGCCGT
>USHP01000185.1 GCA_900554625.1 uncultured Eubacteriales bacterium
GGCCAAGATTGTCCGTTCCTGTTCCACCGGCTACGGCGAAGCCCTGCTCAAGGCAGCCTTCTCCCTGGACGAAGGGGTGGTGGAAACCATCGCCCACTGCACCGCCGCCTCCTTCTTTGACCCGGAGGTAGACTGCGTGCTGGACATCGGCGGCCAGGACATGAAGTGCATCAAGCTGAAAAACGGCACGGTGGACAACATCATGCTCAACGAAGCCTGTTCTTCCGGCTGCGGCTCCTTCATTGAAAATTTCGCCACCTCCCTGGGCTACACCGCCGAAACCTTTGCCCAGGCGGCACTGGAAGCCAAGGCCCCGGTGGATCTGGGCACCCGGTGTACCGTGTTTATGAACTCCAACGTCAAGCAGGCCCAGAAAGAAGGGGCCACGGTGCCGGATATTTCCGCAGGCCTTGCCTACTCCGTAATCAAAAACGCCCTGTACAAGGTCATCAAGCTGGCCTCCGCCCAGGACCTGGGCCAGCACATCGTGGTCCAGGGCGGCACCTTCCACAATCAGGCGGTGCTGCGGGCTTTCGAGAATATCACCGGGGTGGAAGTCACCTGCCCGGATATTTCCGGCCTGATGGGTGCCTTCGGTGCGGCGCTGACGGCAAAAAATCACTACACCGGCCAGGAAAGCACCATGCTGTCTTTGGAAGAAATCCAAAAGCTGACCTACTCCACCACCAGCGTCCGCTGCGGCGGCTGCAGCAACAACTGCATGCTCACCATCAACAAGTTCTCCGGCGGCAAGAAGTACATCAGCGGCAAACGCTGTGAAAAGGGTGCCGGCGGCGGAAGCCACGCTGCCAAGGCCCCCAACCTGGTGCAGTTCAAGCAGAAGGTGATGTTTGATTACCCGCCTCTGGAAGAAAAGGACGCCCCCCGGGGCACCATCGGCATTCCCAGAGTGCTGAATATGTACGAAAATTACCCCTTCTGGGCGACATTCTTCAAGGAATTGGGTTTCCGGGTGGTACTGTCTCCCTTTGCCAGCCGGAAAATCTACCAGCTGGGCATGGAATCCATTCCTTCCGAATCTGCCTGTTATCCGGCAAAGCTGTCCCACGGTCAGGTGCAGTGGCTGGTTGACCAGGGCATCAAGACCATTTTCCATCCCTGTGTGTTCTACGAACATCAGGAAACCCAGAAGGCCCAGAACCACTTCAACTGCCCCATTGTGGTTTCCTACGCCGAAAACCTGAAAAACAACGTAGAAGCCATCATCGAAGGTGACGTCCATTACATCCGGCCCTTCATTGCCTTCACCAGTGAGGAAATCGCTGCCGACCGGCTGGTGAAAACCGCCGCCGAGGAATGGCAGATTCCGGATAAGGAGGTCCGTTCCGCCGTCCATGCCGCCTGGCTTGCCCAGCACCAGGCCAAGGAAACCATCCGTCAGGAAGGAAAACGGCTCCTGGAGCAGATGGAGCGTACCGGCAGCCGGGGCATTGTCCTGGCCGGGCGGCCCTACCACATGGACCCGGAAATCAACCACGGTATCCCGGAGCTGATTGCCTCCTACGGTCTGTACGTCTTTACCGAGGACAGCCTGCCGGTGGACTTTACCCCCCAGCGGCCCCTGCGGGTGGTGGATCAGTGGGTGTACCACTCCCGGCTGTACACCGCTGCGGAATTTGTCAGCCACCGGGACGATCTGGAACTGGTGCAGCTGACTTCCTTCGGCTGCGGTCTGGACGCAGTCACCGCCGACCAGGTCAGCGAAATTCTGGAAAAGAGCAACAAACTCTATACCCTGCTGAAAATTGACGAAGTGAACAACCTTGGTGCGGTGCGCATCCGCATCCGTTCCCTGCTGGCAGCCATGGATATGCGCCGGGAGAAACAAATTCAGGCCCAGCCCAGCCTGCCGCCTTATCCCCGCCGGGAATTTACAGAGCAAATGCGCCGGGAGGGCTACACCATTCTGGCCCCCCAGATGAGCCCCATCCACTTTACCATGCTGGAGCCGATCTTCCGCAAGCACGGCTACCATCTGGTGCTGCTGGATAACGACAACCGCCAGGCCATTGACACAGGACTGAAATTCGTCAACAACGACGCCTGCTTCCCCTCCATCACCGTGGTAGGCCAGATCATGCAGGCGGTGCTGTCGGGAAAATACGACACGGAGAAACTTGCCATCATCATGTACCAGACCGGCGGCTGCTGCCGGGCCAGCAACTATGTGGCCTTCATCCGCAGGGCCCTGGAAAAGGCGGGACTTCCCCAGATTCCGGTGATTTCCATGAACTTTAACGGCATGGAAAAGAATGCAGGTTTCCGCCTAAGCTTTTCGCTTCTGGCGGATGCCATTCAGGGACTGGTATTTGGTGATCTGCTCATGCGGTGCCTGTACCGTGTCCGCCCCTATGAGATAGAGCCGGGCAGCGCCAATGCCCTGTGCCGTCAGTGGCAGCAGCGGTGTATCGATCTTTTGACCTCCGGCAGCAGCATTCCTCGTTACCGCAAGATGTGCCGGGAGATTGTGGAGTCCTTTGATTCCTTCCCCATTGACGAAACCCTGCGCAAGTCCCGGGTTGGCGTTGTGGGAGAGATTCTGGTCAAGTACATGCCCCTGGCCAATAACCATTTGGTGGAACTGCTGGAGCGGGAGGGAGCCGAAGCGGTGGTGCCGGATCTGCTGGACTTCTTTAATTACGGCCTATACAACACCCGTTACAAGGCAACCTTCCTGGGTACCGCAAAATCCGGCGTACTGATCTCCAAGGCTGGCATTGCCGCCGTCCGGAAAATCCGAAAGGCCGCCCTAGACGCTCTGGCGCACTCCAAGCGGTTCGAGCCGCCCATGCCCATTGAGCAGCTGGCGGAGATGACCAAACCCTTCCTCTCCATCGGCAACCAGTACGGCGAAGGTTGGTTCCTCACCGGCGAAATGGTGGAGCTGATTCGCAGCGGCGTGCCCAACATTGTCTGCATCCAGCCCTTTGCGTGCCTGCCCAACCATGTGGTGGGCAAGGGCGTTATCAAGGCACTGAAAAAGGCCTATCCTCAGGCAAACATTGCCGCCGTGGACTATGACCCCGGTGCCAGCGAAGTCAACCAGCTCAACCGGATCAAGCTGATGCTGTCCGTTGCGGTGGAGAACCTGAAAAACACCCAGCATCCCTCGGTATCCGCCGGAAAGTAAACCCCAAGAATAAAACAACGCCCCCGGAATGGAAGGATTTCCTTCTTCATTCCGGGGGCGTACGCTTACAGATCCAGCAGTTTCAGTTCTTCGTCGTTGACTTTTCTCAGCTCTTTTTTGTTCAGGGCATCGTAGATGCAGGGAACCACATACAGCGTCATCAGCGTGGCGTAGGCCAGACCGCCGATGCACACCACCGCAATGGGCTGCATCAGGGAAGTGCCGGCGCTCTTGCGCACTGCCATGTCGATCAGGCCCAGAATGGTGGTGATGGTGGTCATCAGAATGGGCCGCATTCTGGTAACGCCTGCCTCCACCAGCGCCTGGCGGCGTTCCATGCCATCCAGCCGCAGCTGGTTGACATAATCCACCAGCACAATGCCGTTGTTGACGATAATGCCGGTGAGCATCACAAAGCCAATCAGAGAAATGACACTGAACTCCATGCCGCACACCAGCAGGGCCAGGAAGCCGCCGGTGAAGGCCAGGGGAATGGTGAACATAACAATGAAGGGGGATTTCAGGCTCTGGAACTGGGCAACCATCACCAGGTACACCAGCAGTATACCCAGCACCAGCATCAGCATCAGCTGGCTCATGGCTTCCATAATGCTTTCATTTTCACCGGTGAAGCTGTAGCTGACCCCGTCTCCCAGATCCGCGGCGGCAATGGCTTTCTGGGCCTGGTCCGTCAGCACTGTCACGTTGTAGCCTTCTTCCAAAGAAGCGCTGACCGTCAGATACCGCCGCTGGTTCAGACGGTTGATGGTGGTCAGGCTGGTGGTTTCCTCCACCTGAGCAAAGTCTTTCAGGGGCACCTTGGTCACATTGCCTTCCTTGTCGGTGACTTCAAAGACGTAATCCCGCAGTTCCTGGGCGTCCAGCACTGCCCCTTCGGGCTTTTGGATCACCACCTGGGTGGAGATGCCATCCAGTTCCAAAGAAGCGACGTTTCCATCCTCAGTCAAGCCGGCTGCCAGTTCCATATAGACCTGAGCCACGGTCAGGTCGTGCTCCATGGCCTTGTTCCGGTCCACCGCCACATGCAGGGCAGGGGCAGCTTCTTCCAGGCCGTTGGAAACTTCCGCCACACCTTCGATGCCTTCCAAAACTTCTCCCGCTTTCCGGGCGGCGCTTTGCAGAGTGTCCATATCCTCGGCGAACAGGTTCAGGGAAATGCCGCTGCCGGTGAGCATGGACATATCCATCATGGCCGAGCTGGCACTGACGGTGCAGGGCATGTCGGCGCACAGCTGTTCAATCTGTTTGCCCACGGCAGCGCCGGAAGCACTTTGATCTTCCAGGGTGATATACACCGTCACATTG
>USHP01000186.1 GCA_900554625.1 uncultured Eubacteriales bacterium
CGATGTGCCTTATACCGTTATACAGGAAGCGTTGCAAAGAAAAGATATAATGAACCATAAAAGAAAAGTGTGTGCAGATTGAAATAATAGATCATAGAGCAAGCATCTGCACCCAAAGAAACACAAGAGGACAATCTAACATGGGTTGTCCTCTTTCTTTCAGTCTATTATGTACATACTGTTCTTGAGAAGTTCCAGATCAGAAGAGCCATCCTAACACCAGAAGGGACGCACCCACACAACAGCGGCTTGTTTTTACCATTGAGCATTTTCCAAAATTCAAACTTCGTGCTAATCACCTGCAAATTGGAAGGTCTAAAACACTTTAAAATCAGCAAAAAAACCGGGGTACAGGATAACATCCTGATGCCGTGAAAACCCAGTAAATACGGGGATTATTTAAACTTAGAAGGTAGCTGATTGACCTTTAGGAGTGCTTCTCCTAAGACTCAATTATAGGTTCGATTCCTATACGAGACGGTAGATATAAGCGGGAATTATTAGCTGGAAAGGCTTTAATAATTACCCGCTTATCTCATTTTCTGAAGAAGAAAATTACCCTGAATGGGATGAAAATCCAGCTAATACACTGTCAAAAATTAGCGGATCTGGCTAATAAAAAAGCTTTGTGGCTAATAATTTTTTCCAGGCAGATCAGCTAATAACAGTGCTCAGTTAAATGTCAGCCTGTATTTAAAATAGTAAAACATGGTAAAAGCGTGGTATGCGGACTGCACATTTTTCAGAGGTTCATCTGGAAGCCGATACAATATCAATTACATATAATAGTCAAACGGGAAGCTCGTTTGGATCAGATTTACAAAACTGATCTGAACGAGCTTTTTTCGTATCAGAGGAAAGGAGAAAAATTGGAAGAAAAAGAGAAAGTTATTGAAATTAATCCCATCTCAAACTACTCTACTTTTATTTATCTTTTAATCTCTTGAGCGGACCGCAATCGGAAGGAATATAAATAAATACTGCCGTTTTCTCAATGAAAAATTAAAGAAGTTTGAGGGAAAAACACCGAAAAAAACAGCTTGATCAAAAGTGTGGCTGTAAAAATCCAGACAAGGGATTTTTGCGGCCAAAAATAAATTTCATCTTTCATAGAAAAAAGGATCCTACGCAAGGTGGAAGGCTAACAAGCCTTGTCCTTGCAGGGATCCTTTCAATTGCTACTGAGGATGCCGAAATGTGATATTAACCGACAGCCCCTTCTGCTTTACTTTATTCTATGGCAGCACCGCACAATTTGGCAAGAGCATTCGGCCAAAGATTTTGCCTCATACGAAAGTTATAAAAGGGCGGGAATACTGTATGTATTTCCCCCTTTTATAACTGCACGGATGGGGCAAAAGATTGGGCGAAGGCCGCAGACACAATTGTGCGGTGATGCCTTATATCTCGATGGCCGAGGCCAGCTGGTTGTCGATATTGTAGCGGCCATCCTTGATGGAAACCACGCAGCCGCCCTTGAGGTGGGATACCACGGTCACCGGCTCTCCCACATAGCAACCTAAAGAAAAAAGGAACGCATTCAGCTCCTCATCATCCGTATTGATTTGCTTGATGATATATTCCTGTCCATCCAGAGCATCCAACAATGTCATATCCATCACCTTTTCAGCGTTGATTCGATCACTTGCTCACAGTCTGGTTAGCGATAGGAAACCAGACTGTGAAAAATTAGGTTAGCAATATCTAACCCTCTGCTATAATATACCATGCCTAATCAATTGTCAAGCGGGAACCTATGTTCAGCAAAGAAAATCTCCGTTTCCGATAAACAGGCTGGTTCATTTTTCCGGACTGTGCTATAATAATCAAAATGCTTTATCCAATGGAGGTCTTGTATGGCAATCCATGAATCTGGTCAGATGTATTTGGAGACCATTTATATTTTAAGGCAAACAAAATCCTTTGTGCGGGCCATTGACGTGGGAGAACAGATGGGCTATACCAAGCCCAGTGTCAGCCGTGCTCTGTCCATTCTAAAAAAAGACGGCTATGTGGAGGTGGACGGAGAGGGCGCAATCACTCTGACGTCAAAAGGTCTCGCCATTGCTGAGACTATGTACACCCGGCACACGGTACTGACAGAAATGCTCAAGGGTCTTGGCGTGGATGAAAAAACAGCCGCAGAGGATGCCTGCAGGATCGAGCATGTGATCAGCGAAAAATCCTTCGCCGCCATGCAGGCTCACCTGAATCAGACAAAAATATCTGATGTAGAGTCTTCAGGAGCACAGGACTGATCTTCAGAAAGCTACACCGCTGACAGGAAATCCGAACGCTCAGGGTACAGACCGCTACCTGCTGAGAGGACAAGGGGTTGCGGACGGGATACACACATTGACAACAGTATCGGTGTATGTTAGAATCCAAGTGGTTAGCAAAAGCTAACCACTTGGATTCTTTTGCTTTATTGAATTCAGACAATAGCCTTCCCATGAAAAGAAGGTCTGGACTTGGCTCAAAACCATAGTGGTTGCCGGATGGACAAGGAGTGATGGGATTGGAAGTGCGTGCGTCAGCGGAAGATTATCTGGAAGCTATGGGGAATGGGCCGGGCGGAAACCCAGGACTACCTTTGCGCCGCCCTTTCCGGAATACCGGAGGGGTTTTCCGGAAGACTGCTGGAAGTCCCCGTGGGTACCGGTATCCTGACCATGCCCCTCTATCGGGAAATGCCGGAGGCGGAGATCACCTGCCTGGATTACTCGCCGGAGATGCTGGAGCGGGCAAAATCCCGGGGCGAGGGACTTGCCCATGTGCGCTTTCAGCAGGGGGATGTTGGGGCGCTGCCCTTTGAGAACGGCAGCTTCGACATCGTGCTCTCGCTCAACGGCTTTCATGCGTTTCCGGACAAGGAGGCCGCCTGGCGGGAGATCTTTCGTGTACTGCGGCCCGGCGGAGTTTTCTGCGGCTGCTTCTATGTGCGGGGACAAAACCGCCGCACGGACTGGTTTATCCGTAGGCTGTATGTGCCAAAGGGCTATTTCACCCCGCCCTTTGAGACGGCGGAGAGCCTGCGGCATCGTCTGGAGGAAACATTCGGGCCTGCAAAGGTCCGCACCGTTCAGAGCATGGCGTCCTTTGTCTGCCGGAAGGCGAAGGAGAAACACCCGTAAACGAATTGTACACAAATATTGAACAACAGGAGGAAAATCAAATGCAGCAAAAGCGTAATCAACAAGCAGAAATTCGTCTCGGCAGTCACGGCGAAGACTACGGGAGCTGGATGTCCAATCCCGTGTTCTATATTATCGGCGGCATTACGGCTCTGGCCGTGGTTTTGGCCATACTCTCCTTTTCGGTGTTCCACATCACAGCTCTCGGCGTTCTGCTCTCAGTTGTTACGGCGGCGCTGGCAGCCCTGCTGGTCTGGATCACATGGATCAGGCGCCAGTATGCCTTTGGCGGCGGCGGGATCATGGAACAGGTTCACCGGGTCGTTCTCTCTCATCTGGACTATGACGGCCAGGGCAGTCTCTTGGAAGTCGGCTGCGGCTCCGGAGCCCTGTCGATTCGTGCGGCCCTGACCTGGCCGGAGTCAAAGGTCACTGGCATGGACTACTGGGGAGCTGTTTACAATTACAGCAAGGCCCTCTGTGAGAAAAACGCCGCAAGTGAAGGCGTGGCCTCCCGGTGTGTGTTCCGGCATGGCGACGCCAATCATCTGGATTTCCCCGATGAGAGTTTTGACGCGGTCATCAGCAACTATGTCTACCACAATGTCATGGGAGCCGATATGCACAAGCTGCTGCTGGAGAGCCTGCGGGTGCTGAAAAAAGGCGGCGTCTTCGCTCTGAACGATGATATGAAGCCCAAGCTGTACGGCGATATGGATGCCTTTGCCCAAAAACTGCGGGAGATGGGCTATCAGGATGTCCGGCTCATTGATACCGCGGAAGAAGCCTTCGGCTCCCACCGCCGGGCTGCCATGATGATGTTGGGCTCTTCTCGTCTGCTTGTCGGCAGAAAGTAATTCGTCAAAACAGGAGGGCTGACTATGTCCAAGTTGGGCGTTGTGGAGGACACATTGTTTGTCCCCATGCTGGGCAGAATCTATGCCAGTGAGCATTTCCCGCAAATCTTATATGATCAAAAGGCGCTGGAACTAAAAAAGAAGCTGCCGCCTGACCTGTTGAAGCAGGATCGTCAGAGTCAGTACACCTTGCTGGCCTCAGCTGCCCGCTCTGCCAATATGGACCGCTACATTCATGCGTTTCAGGAGCGCAGGCCCGAAGGGGCAATCGTTCAGCTAGGCTGCGGGCTTGAAACAGCCTATTACCGCAGCGATAATGGGAAGACACGCTGGTATGCCGTGGATCTGCCCAATGTTGTCAAATACCGGCGGGAGCTGCTGCCAGAACCGGAACGGGAAATCTATCTCGCTGGGGATGCCTTCGCTGAAAACTGGATCAGGCAAATCCGCACGGATGTGCCTGATGCTCCCATTC
>USHP01000187.1 GCA_900554625.1 uncultured Eubacteriales bacterium
CCCATTGAACTGCCTCAGGAAGCGGCTGCGGAGGAAAACGGATGATCTGGTGGATTGCCCTTGCCGCAGTTGTCGCTTTGGGCGCAATTCCCGTGGGACTGTATTTTGCTTATGATGCCGATGGTTTTCGGGGGCGGTTGATTCTTGGGCCCATCCGGTATACTTTGTTCCCTCAGCGGAAAAAGGAGAAAGAAACGCCGGAATCGGAACAGAAAGCGCAGAACAAAGCGGAATCCCGGCCGACACCCGAGAAACCTGCACCCAAACCGCCCCAGCCTCCGAAACCAAATCCGGAGGAAAAGATAAAACGGGGTGGCAGTTATCGGGATTTTCTTC
Source organism: uncultured Eubacteriales bacterium (assembly GCA_900554625.1). Taxonomy (GTDB): domain Bacteria; phylum Bacillota; class Clostridia; order Oscillospirales; family Oscillospiraceae; genus Faecousia. Next base: position 337 of record USHP01000187.1, read on the forward strand.
CCCTGATTCGGGTGGGACTGGATTTTCTGGGAGACATGCGGCGGAAAATCCTGGTAAAGCGGCTACGCTTGCACCTGGTTCTGGCGGGGGATGACCCCTGTGACCTGGCGGTGAATTACGGAAGAGCCCTGGCTGCGGTCAAGGGCCTGACAGCCCAATTGGAACGGGTATTTGTGATTCAAAGCCGGTATGTGAATGTAGAATGCGATTTCGCAGCAGACCAGACTCGGATTGCTGCGGAAATCGATGTGCGGATCACCCTGGGAAGACTGCTGGCTCTGACAGCGGTGTATGGCGTCCGGGGATTGAAAGAATATTGGAATCTGAAGAAGAAACGTAAAGGCGGTGCTGAAAATGAGTGAGAAACTTCCCAACATGCTGGAAACAACCATCCAAAAAATCCGTGAGATGGTGGATGTAAATTCGGTAATCGGTACTCCTATCACAACTCCCGACGGTGTGACCATTATTCCCGTATCCAAGGTCAGCGTAGGTTTTGCCGGTGCCGGTACTGATGGACGGCGCAAGGTTTCCGGGGAAGATCCCTTTGGCGGCGGCGCAGGCGGCGGCGTGAAGGTGACGCCCCTGTGTTTTCTGATTATCAAAGATGGTGCGGTGCGGATGATGTCCGTTCCGGAACCTGCGAATTCCACAGCCGACCGGATTGTGGAAATGCTTCCCGACACACTGGACAAGCTTACGGCTTATCTGGATGCCCGAAAAGAGGCAAAAGGGGAATAATCTGCTTTCCCTGGGGCAAACTAGCTCCGGGTGAGGAAAATGAAACGACGATTCGCCGGAGCGGCGGCTGCACTGCTGGCCGCCGCTTTGCTTTTGCCGGTAAAAACCGGTGCAGTTTCTGCGGAAAAGGCCTATGTGCTGGATGCAGTCAGCGGCCGGGTGCTGTATGAAAAGCGGGCCACGGAGAGAAGCCTGATTGCCAGCACCACGAAGATCATGACAGCCCTGGTGGTATGCGAACAGTGTAACGTGCTGGATCGCATGCGGATTCCCAAGGAAGCCGTGGGAATCGAAGGCTCTTCCATGTATCTGAAAGAGGGAGAGGTACTGAGCATCCAGGAGCTGCTCTACGGACTGATGCTCTCTTCCGGCAATGATGCGGCGGTGGCATTGGCAATCTACTGCGGAGGAACGGTGGAAGGGTTTGCGGAAATGATGAACGACAAAGCCCGGGTACTGGGACTGTCGGGCACCCATTTTGAAAACCCTAACGGCTTGGACAGCCCCGGACACTATTCCACCGCCCGGGATCTGGCAGTTCTGGCGGCCTATGCCATGGAAAATCCTATCTTCTACAAAACCGTATCTGCCAAAACCGTAAAGGTGGGGCAGCGGTATCTGACCAACCATAACAAGCTTCTTTGGCGGGTGGAAGGTGCAGACGGAGTGAAAACCGGCTTTACCAAGGCGGCAGGACGGATTTTGGTATCCTGTGCCACCCGGGATGGCCGCCGAATCATCGCTGTCACAATCAACGACCCCTGCGACTGGAAGGATCATGCCGCGCTGCTGGAAAAAGGCTTTTCTCAGTACCGCCATCAGCAGATTGTCAAAGCGGGAGATCTGGTTGGCAGCATGGAAGTCATCGGCGGGGAAAACCGGGTTGTGGAGATTCTGGCGGCGGAGGATTTTGAATACGCCATCGCAGAAGGAGAGATGCCCCAGGTGGTTCTTCCGGAGCCGGGATTTGTCTATGCTCCTGCGGTGGAAGGTGCGGATGCCGGATGGGCCTATGTGCTGATTGGCAATAAAACCGTAGGGAAAGTTCCGGTGGTCTACGGTCAGACTGTGGAGAAAACGCCGGAAGAAGAAAAATCTCTCTGGCAGAAATTGCTGGGCAAGTAAAAACCATGGGCTTTCCCTTGGGAAAGCCCAACGAAATATTTGGGACAAGGAGAAAACCATGGGCGAACGTTTGCAGAAAATTCTATCCGCCCGGGGCGTTGCCTCCCGGCGCAAAGCGGAGCAGTGGATTCAGCAGGGGAGAGTCACCGTCAACGGCGCAGTAGCCCAACTGGGAGATACAGCGGATGCCGAGCAGGACGAAATTTTGCTGGACGGAAACCCCTTGCCGGAACCGAAAAGCTATGTGTACATCCTATTAAATAAACCCCGGGGATATGTCACCACCCTCAGCGATGAGAAAGGACGTCCCAATGCGGCACAGTTGGTGCAAGACTGCGGCTGCCGGGTGTATCCCGTGGGGCGGCTGGATATGGATTCCGAAGGGCTGCTGCTGTTTACCAATGACGGGGACTTTGCCAATGCGCTGATGCACCCGAAGCATGAGGTAAAAAAGACATACGAAGTCTGGGTAACCGGCTATGTGCCCGGTGCTGAGGTAATACTCAGCCGGCCCATCACCCTGGACGGCTATACCATCCGCAAGCCGGAAGTCCGGGTACTGAAAGCGGAAGATAACAAGGCCAAATTCCTGGTTACCATTCACGAGGGCCGCTATCGGCAGGTGCGCCGGATGTGCGCCGCAGTCGGGCTGGAGGTGCGCCGACTCGTGCGGGTCTCGGAGGGAGAGCTGAGTCTCGGAAGCCTCCCTCCCGGCCGCTGGCGCCGCCTGACTCCGGAGGAGACGGCATATATCCGCAGCCTGATATAGCTGCAGTTTTGCAAGTTTTGAAATTTGTTCATGCAAATGTACTTGTAATCCTCTGAGAATCTGTGTAAAATAGTTCTCAATTGCACTTTCAGCCCCGGATGGACGCGAAAATGGTGGGATATGGGAATTGCCGCTCCGCCCGAGGGTTCTAAGATATATGTCAATTGGGGGCAACAGGAATGGATAAGGACATCCTTGCGCTGATTTCTCGGGACAATTCGGGCTTCTCAAAGGGCCAAAGGCTTATAGCGAAGTACATTCTGGAGAATTACGACAAGGCCGCCTTCATGACGGCCGGCAAACTGGGCAAGACTGTAGGCGTGAGCGAATCCACGGTCGTCCGTTTTGCAGCCGAGCTGGGGTACGACGGATATCCGGGCATGCGCAAGGCTCTGCAGGAGATGATACGCAGCCGTCTTACCTCCGTGCAGAGGATAGAGGCTGCAAAAGACCTCATAGACGACAGAAACATCCTGAAGGCCGTGCTGAGCGACGATATCGACAAGCTCCAGGCCACCTTGGAGGAGATAGACCAGGAGAGCTTTGACAGGGCGATAGACCTGATCATGTCTGCGAAAAACATCTATATTTTCGCCTCACGCACTTCGCAGAGCCTGTCAAACTTCATGGCCTTCTATCTCAATATGCTGCGCGACGGCGTACACCTGGTCCAGGACAACACCGCCGCGGAGGCATATGAGCAGCTTATCAGGATAGGCGGCGGGGACCTCTTTGTGGGCTTCACTTTCCCGCGCTATTCCTCGCGCTCGCTCAAGGTGATGCGCTTTGCAAAGGACCGCGGCGCGGCCGCCCTTGCGCTTACGGACAGCGAGAGCTCGCCGCTTTACGGCGTGGCTGACGTCTGCCTTTTTGCCAAGAGCGAGATGGTCTCCTTCGTGGATTCCCTGGTAGCCCCGCTCAGCCTCGTGAACGCCATAGTGATCGCCGTGGCTGCGAGGTCGCGCGATCAGCTGGCGGAGACATTCAAGGACCTCGAAAACGTCTGGAGCGAATATAAGGTGTTTGAGAAGATTGAAAGCTGACGCTGTTGTGATAGGCGGCGGCGCGGCCGGGACGCTGTGCGCGGCGCTCGCGGCTGGCCGCGGGCTGGATGTCGTCCTGCTTGAGCCGAACCGTATGCTGGGACGCAAGCTGCGCATAACCGGCAAGGGCCGCTGCAACGTCACCAACGACTGTGACGCGCGGGAGTTCATTTCCGCCATACCCGGCGACGGGCGCTTTTTGCAAAGCGCAATACATAAATTCGGCACCTCGGACACGAAAGCGCTGTTCGAGGGCCTTGGCGTTGCCCTGAAAACCGAGCGCGGCAACAGGGTCTTTCCTGAGTCCGACCGCGCGGACGACATAGCCGACGCGCTTACAAAGCTGGCGCGGGAAAACGGCGTGCCCCTGCGCGCGCTCGCTAAAAAAGAAGAAAAGGGCCAGTCAACTTGACCGGCCCTTGGTTGATCCTAGTGGCC
>USHP01000188.1 GCA_900554625.1 uncultured Eubacteriales bacterium
GCCCTGCTCCGTTTTCACAATCTCCAGGGGGATGCCCAGAACATTGGCGAAAATCGTTTTCCACAGAGGGGATTTGCTGCCGCCGCCGCAGATTTTCGTGGTGGGAATGGCAATTCCCAAAGACCGGGCCACCTCAAAGGAATCCCGGATGGCAAAGGCCACACCTTCCAGCACCGCCTGTACCAGATCGGCCCGGGTGGTGTCCATGGTCATGCCGATAAAGGTTCCCCGGGCATTGGTGTCATTGATGGGGCTGCGTTCGCCCATAAGATAGGGCAGGAAAAACACATGGTTTTCTCCCAGCTTCTCCGGGGTGATGTCCTGCTGTTCCTTGGCATAATCCGTGGTTTTCAGGATCTCATCGCACAGCCACTTGTTGCAGGAAGCTGCCGAAAGCATACAGCCCATCAGGTGCCAGCCGCCGTCAGCATGGGCAAAGGCGTGCAAAGCGTTGTTGTGGTCCACGCCGAAGGTATCTGAGGAGATGAAAATAGTTCCCGAAGTACCCAGGGAGATATTGCATCCTCCATTTCCTACCACACCGGTACCGACCGCCGCAGCCGCATTGTCTCCGGCGCCGGCCACCACCTTCGTCGTCTGCGGAATGCCCAGCTGCCGTGCCATTTCCGGCGTAACGGTTCCGATACACTGGTAGCTTTCAAACAGCCGGGGCATCTGCTCCTGGGTAATGCCGCAGATTTCCAGCATCCGCTGGCTCCAGCACTTGTTCTGCACATCCAGCAGCATGCCGGAAGCATCGGAATAATCACAGCTGTGAACGCCGGTCAGAACATAGTTGATGTAGTCCTTGGGCAGCATGATTTTCGCAATCCGAGCAAAGTTCTCCGGCTCGTTTTCCCGCATCCAGAGAATCTTTGGTGCGGTAAATCCGGCGAAGGCGATATTCGCCGTAAGCTGGGACAGGGTCTGCCGCCCAATTTCCTCATTCAGATAATCCACCTGCTTGGCGGTACGGCCATCGTTCCACAAAATGGCGGGCCGGATCACCTGATCCTGATCGTCCAGTACCACCAGTCCGTGCATCTGACCGCCGCAGCCGATTCCCGCCACCTGACTGCCGTCAAAGCCTTCCAGCAGCTGAGGGATTCCCTCCAGCACCGCTTTGCGCCAGTCCTGAGGATTCTGCTGGCTCCAGCCGGGCTGGGGAAATTCCAGGGGATATTCCTTGGTAACACTGTTGCAGATCTGTCCGTCCTCCGCCACCAGCAGCAGCTTTACGGCAGAAGTTCCCAGATCGATACCAATATAATACATAGTAAGCCCTTTCTCAACGGGATTCGTTGCGCTTGGAAATCACATCGAAGATACCGGCTGCCAGCAGCACGCCGCCCTTAACCACTTTCTGGAAGTTCTGGTCGATGCCCATGATGCTCATGCCCAGGTTGATGATGCCCATCAGAACCGCACCAATGATAACACCGGGAACGGTGCCTACGCCGCCGTAGGCAGAAGCGCCGCCGATGAAGCAGGCGCCGATGGCGTCCATTTCGTAGCTGTCACCGTAGGTAGGCTGAGCAGAAGCCATCCGGGCGATGGTCAGAACGCCGGCCAGTGCTGCCAGGAAGCCCATGTTGGTATAAGCCAGGAAGTACACCTTCTTGGTGTCGATACCGGACAGCTTGGTAGCCTTTTCATTGCCGCCCACCGCATACAGGTGACGGCCAATGGTGGTCTTGGAGGTGATGTAAGCATAGACACAGATCACCAGTGCCACCCACAGCAGTGCGCTGGGAATGCCCTTGTACTGTGCCAGCTTCACGGCGAAGAACATGACCGCCGCCACAATCACCACGCTGCGGCCAATGACTGCAGCCAGAGATTCCACGGCGTAGCCCTTCTTCTGCCGGTTCCAGCGGCTGCGGAAAGTCAGCGCCAGGTACAGCACGCAGGCAACCACGCCTACCAGTACACACAGTACATTGATTCCTTCCCCGCCGAAAATATCGGGGATGTAGCAGGTAGCGCCGCCGCCGAAGATATCCTTGAAAGCCTGGTCGGATACCGACTGGGTCCGGCCGTTGAGCACCACGTTGGACAAGCCACGGAAGATCAGCATGCCTGCCAGGGTGGTAATGAAGGGCGGAACCCGCACATAGGCAATCCAGTAAGCCTGGAAAGCGCCAATGGCCAGACCGATCAGCAGCATGGCACCCACGGCCAGCCACATATTCATGCCGTCAGCCATCAGCAGCGCACCGATTGCGCCGGTGAAGCAAACCACAGAGCCAACGGACAAGTCGATGTTACCACCGGTGAGGATACACAGCAGCATACCGGTAGCCAGGATAAATACGTACGCATTCTGAGCAATCAGGTTGGTAATATTCTGCGGCATGAGAATCTTGCCATCCGTCTGCCAGGCAAAGAACAGAACCATCAGCACCAGAATCAGAACCATGGTGTTTTTCTGGAGCCAACTCATCACTTTCGCTTTCGTCACAATTATCTCTCCCCTTTATTTGGCCGCGGATTTCAAGATACAGGCCATAATGCTTTCCTGAGACGCTTCTTCTTTTCCAAACTCTCCCACGATCCGTCCGTTGTTCATCACATAGATTCTGTCGCTCATGCCCAGAATCTCCGGCAGCTCGGAGGAAATCATAATCACGGATTTGCCCTCCGCCACCAGCTGGTTGATGATGCAGTAAATCTCATACTTGGCGCCAACATCAATGCCTCGGGTGGGTTCGTCCAGAATCAGCACATCCGGGTTGGTGAACATCCACTTGGCCAGCAGCACCTTCTGCTGGTTGCCGCCGGACAGATTTCCGATGGTCTGCTCCACGCCGGTGCATTTTGTATGCAGCTTCTGGCGGTAATCGTCGGAAACGGCATATTCTTTATCCGTATCCACCACCGTATTGTGGGAAACTCCCTCCAGATTTGCCAGGGTGGTATTGACACGAATGGGATTGGACAAAATCAAACCATTGCCCTTGCGGTCCTCCGTCACATAGGCCAGGCCATGTCGGATTGCGTCTTTTTCGTTCTTCAGCACAACATCCTTACCGCCCAGCGTAATCGTGCCGCTGATGCCGGAGCCGTAGCTGTGACCGAACAGGCTCATGGCAAGCTCTGTCCGTCCCGCGCCCATCAGGCCCGAAATACCAACCACTTCGCCCTTTCGCACATAGAAGGAAACATCGTCCACCACTTTTTTCTCCCGGTAAACGGGATGGTGTACCGTCCAGTTCTTCACTTCCATGCACACGTCCCCGATGACCACATCCGGACGCTTGGGGAACCGGTCGGCAATCTCCCGGCCTACCATGCCCCGGATGATTCTGTCCTCGGAAATGTCGTCCACTCCCTGATGGAGGGTTTCAATGGTTTTGCCGTCCCGGATGACGGTAATGTCATCCGCCACATAAGCCACTTCGTTCAGCTTATGGGAAATAATAATACAGGTCATGCCCTCACGCTTGAACTGCAACAGCAAGTCCAGCAGGGCCTTGGAATCCGATTCATTCAAAGAAGAGGTCGGCTCGTCCAGGATCAGCAGCCGGGCATTCTTTGCCAAAGCCTTGGCAATCTCTACCAACTGCTGCTTGCCCACGCCGATGTCCTTCACCAGCGTCCGGGAGGATTCCTGCAAGCCGATAATTTTCAGGTATTTGTCTGCTTCGGCATAGGTCGTGTCCCAGTCAATGGAGAATGCCTTTCCCCGTTCGTTGCCCAGGAACATATTTTCGCCGATGGTCATGTAAGGGATCAGCGCCAGCTCCTGATGGATGATGACGATGCCCTTGGATTCACTGTCCGTAATTTTGGAGAATTTACACACTTCTCCGTCATAAATAATGTCACCGGTATAGGTGCCATAGGGATAAATGCCGCTCAGGACATTCATCAGTGTAGATTTGCCAGCACCGTTCTCGCCAACCAGTGCGTGGATGCTGCCTTTTTTCACCTGCAGATTCACATCGTCCAGAGCGCGGACACCAGGAAACAGCTTGGTGATATCTCTCATTTCCAGAATATTTTCCGACACGATGTCACCTCATTTTGCGGGGTTCCGGGCAAGACGGGTTGCCCCATCTTGCCCGGATGCAAGGAAGAAAAATCACAATGCGCGGTTAGAATCAGTCCTGCAGATCAGCCTCGGTGTAGTAACCGGAATCGATCAGCAATTCCTGATAGTTGTCAATGGTGCAGGCCTTGGGCTCGCACAGGTAGCTGGGGATAACGCCGGTGCCGTTGTCGTAGGTCTCGGTGTCGTTGACGGGAGGCTCGGTACCCTTCATCAGTGCGTCCACCATTTCCACGGTCTTGGCAGCCAGGTCACGGGTGTCCTTGAACACGGACATGGACTGCAGGCCGTTGACCATGTTCTTGACGCTGGCG
>USHP01000189.1 GCA_900554625.1 uncultured Eubacteriales bacterium
GGTAGGTGGTGGACAGGCCGGAAGAAAAGACCATTACCAGCACATCTTCCCCGGCAGCCAGGGGGACTTCCATGGCCTGGGTCCAGCGGCTGGGATTGATGGCGGCGGTTTTGGCGGATTCGCCGGCGCGAAGTCCGTCATAAAGCTGTTTCAGGCTGTCATCGTTTTTATCATCTGTAACACTGCCCCGGAATTCCACACTCAGCGGCACCATGGTCAGGTTCAGCTGGGCATACATGTCGTTGGGGAAATCACAGCCGGAGTCAGTAATAATGCGATAGCTCATTGTCATTCACGCTCCCAAAAAGTAATAGACACCTTCGGTCTTTTGCAGTATAATAGCGGGTAACGCACCCTTACCAAATTATCATACAACACAGTGGGGGTAAAGTCACGCCATTATCGTGCAAATTTCCCAGCTTCGTCTCCCACAGGTGGTAGAATTCCCGACTCTACTGGCAGTAGAGTGACATAATGCCGGGTTTTCCGGCCTTTCAGGAGGAAATTTATGACGGATCTTCTATTACGCTTGTTTGTAAAAGACTACGAAAACATCTCCAGCAACCGGGTACGCTCTGCCATCGGCACCATGTCCGGCCTGGTAGGCATCGCCTGTAATCTGCTGCTGTCGCTGTGCAAAGGCATTGTGGGCACCCTGACCGGCTCGGTTTCCATTGCCGCAGATGCCCTGAATAACCTCTCCGATGCTTCCGGCTCCATTGTGACCCTGATCGGATTCCGTCTGGCAGATAAGCCTGCCGACGAGCATCACCCCTTCGGTCACGCCCGGGCAGAGTACTTAAGCGGTCTGGCAGTAGCCGCCCTGATTCTGGTAATCGGCTTCGAACTGGTGAAAAGCTCCGCCGAGAAGATTCTCCATCCCACGCCGGTGGAATTTTCCGCCGTGGCAGTCGGGGTGCTGATCGCATCCATCGCCGTGAAGCTGTGGATGTCCCTGTTTAACCGGAAGCTGGGCAAGAAAATCGACTCCACCGCCCTGCTGGCAACCTCTGCCGACAGCCGAAACGACTGCATTACCACCACCGCTGTTCTGGCAGCAGGACTTGTGCAGCATTTTTGGAATGTGCCGGTGGACGGCTACATCGGTCTGTGCGTGGCGCTGTTCATCCTGTACAGCGGCGTACAGCTGGCAAAAGATACCATTTCTCCCCTGCTGGGAGAAAGCGCAGATTCCCAGCTGCGGCAGGAAATCGTGGATTACATAGCCCAGCAGCCCAAGGTTCTGGGTTACCACGACCTGATGGTTCACGACTACGGTCCTGGACAGCGGTTTGCCAGCCTCCATGTGGAGATGGATTACCGGGAAGACCCGCTGGAATGCCACGAGTGCATCGATGACATGGAGCGTGAGTGCCTGCGCAGTCACAACGTCCACCTGGTCATTCACTACGACCCGGTGATTGTGGATGATCCGGAACTGATCCGGTGCAAGCAGGCCGCCACCGAATTGCTGCAGCAGAAGGACCCCCGGCTTACCCTCCACGATTTCCGCATGACCCAGGGCCGCAAGCATATGAATCTGGTGTTCGACGTGGCCCTTCCTTCCGACCTGCAGGGCCAGGAGGAGTCCATTCGCCGCTTTGTGGAAGATGGGATGAACCGGGAAGGTTCCATGGTCTACCACGTGGTCACCACCTTCGACGCAGCATCTTTCAACGGATAAGCGGTTATTTTCTGCGCAGTTGGCGCAAACTGACCATGAGAAGGCAGGCCCACAAAAACAGGCTCAGTGCCCACTCACCGCTGCAAATCATGGGGGTGGATACCACCACCAGCACATAATGCAGCACGCTGCCCAGTATCTCCGGTCCCAGAGCTGACCAGAAGTTCAAAATCAGCATTACCAGGGTCAGCACCAGGGAAAGGGCGGACAAATTGCGGATCAGCTGCTGCATGGGCACATTTTTTTCCTTCCCCGCCTGGTGCAGCAGCACCGCCGGAGGCAGGAAAAACAGCCAAGACAAGATCGTCATGACCACCCGCAGCCAGCACACTCCCCCATCCTCTGTGGAAGCGCAAGTCGGCTCCGGCAAAAAACCCAGGGCAGCGCACAGAACAAACAGGCCGCCCCACAGGATAAACCACATTTTTTTCGACATAACCTACTCCTTACTATCGGCATAAACGAAACGGACATGTCCCTATTTTACCCCATCGCCGCCAGAATGGCAAGAGTCATTCCTGTCGAAGCCCGGCGGATAAAAAATGCTGGACAGTGGAAGATTTTTCTGCTATAATACAGGAATCATTGAGGGAAAGGGAGTGAATTTCCCATGAAATGTCCGTTTTGCGGCGATCAGGAAAGCAAAGTGGTGGACTCCCGCCACAGCGAGGACGGCCTGAGCATTCGCCGCCGCCGGGAGTGTATGGGCTGCCAGCGCAGGTTCACCACCTATGAAATTGTGGAGAGTCTTCCCATTATTGTGGTGAAGCGGGACGGCTCCCGTCAGAACTTTGACCGAAATAAGATTCTCAACTCCATGATCCGGGCCTTCGACAAACGGAAAGTGGATGTCACCGATCTGGACCGCATTACTACGGAAATCGAGCAGACCATTCAGAACACCCTGGAACGGGAAATCAGCACCGATAAGCTGGGTGAAATGGTCATGGAACGGCTGAAGCCCCTGGACGAAGTGGCCTATATCCGCTTTGCTTCCATCTACCATCGGTTCCAGGATGCCGGAAGCTTTATGCGGGAGATCAGCAAATTCCTGGAGGAAAAATAATGAGCACAATTCCAACGGAAATTCTGGAGACCACTCTGGCAACATTGGAAACCACTGTGGCCACCATGCCCACAGCCACCACCGCCGCAACCGAAGGTGGATTGGATTTGGGCTCCATCAAGGATGCGATGGACGCCTTCGACCCGGCATCGCTGCTGCCGGAACTGAGCGACGTATTCGGAAGCCTGTCCACCATTTGCCGCTTTGCGGTGATGATCGGCCCCATTGTTCTGCTGGTGCTGGGACTTGCATATCTGTTCCTGTCTCCGAAGGAAGCCAACTACTATTTCGGCTACCGCTGCTACTACGGCATGGGCAGTGTCCAGGCCTGGCGGTTTACCCAGCGGCTGGCCGGTGTGGTTTTTGGTGGTCTGGGACTGATTCTGACCATCATCATGCTGCTCATCTCCGGCGGCTTTGCCAATATGGACGTGACCGACATGGTCTGGCGGGCTGCGGACTGTCTGATCTGGCAGGCAATTCTGGTGGTTCTGGCAACGATAGGCATCAATCTGACCGCCGCCATGCGCTTCGACCGCAAGGGTGAATACCGGAAGAAAAACAAGCAATAAAGCAAAATATCCAGCCCGGATTTGGGCTGGATATTTTTTTACGCTTCCACAATCTCTCCCAGAACGCCGTCTTCCCAGATTTCCAGGATGCGCACCGGGCGCAGCTGATTGTGCAGATTTTCTCCCGGAGCATAGACCTTTACATAATTGGAGGCGTGACCGGTGTAATGCTGCCCGCTCTTTTCTTCAAACAGCACCTCCTGCACCGAGCCAATCAGATTCTGCCGGAACTGGCGGCACATCCGCTCTGCCACCGCAATGGCCGCCCGGCTCCGGGCTTCCTTGGTGGCGTTGCTGTGCTGGCCCGGCATCTTATCCGCCGGGGTTCCGGGGCGGCGGGAATAGGGAAAAATGTGCATATCCGCAAAGCCGCATTTTTGAATAAAGGAAAGGCTCTGGGCAAACTCCTCCTCCGTCTCCCCGGGGAAGGCTACGATCATATCCGTGGTAATGGCGCAGTCCGGGAAATACTGAATCAGAAGGCACACACTTTCATAGTAGCGGGCGGTGTCATATTTGCGCTTCATACGCTGCAAAACCGTATCGCAGCCGCTTTGCATGCTCAGATGGAACTGATGGCACAGATTGGGCAGCGCCGCCAGCCGTCTGCAGAACTCCTCGGTGACAATTCTGGGTTCCAGAGAACCCAGGCGCACCCGAAGCTGGGGCACCGCCTGACAGATGGCTTCAATCAGCCCTGTCACCTGGGGCTTACCCGGCAGATCCGCTCCCCAGCTGGCAATTTCGATGCCTGTCACCACAATTTCCCGGTACCCCCGCCGGGCCAGATCCCGGGCCTGCTCCACCGCCAGCTCCACCGGAGCCGAGCGAATAGGCCCCCGGGTGTAGGGGATAATACAGTAAGTACAGAAATTGACGCAGCCGTCCTGCACTTTCAGCATAGCCCGGGTCCGCTCTTCCAGGCCGCCGGCGGGCAGGACTTCAAATTCCCTGCGGCGCAGCGCATTGTCCAGGCATTCCAGATGGGAGCGGTTTTCCAGCGCCTCCAGCATCTGCTCCACAAAGTC
>USHP01000190.1 GCA_900554625.1 uncultured Eubacteriales bacterium
GGGTAAGGGTTCCGGCTCCGCAGCCAATATCCAAAACAGAAGCGTCTTTTTGAAGGACGCCCCGCTGCTGCATCAGTTTCAGGAAGGAATGCTCTTCAACAGCGGGGATGGGCTTTTTTACATAATCCTGGGCGGCGCTGTCCCACATTTGCCGGTGAATCTCTGGCTGAAATTCGGTTTTCCAGAGCGCTTTTAAGTCCATTCCGCTTTTTCCTCCGTATCCACCAGAACCACATGCTGCCCTTCCAGCTGGGCCACTCTGGCATCGACACCGTAAACCTCACGAAAGGCAGTGGAGTCCAGGATGGTGTGGTCGCCGTAACGGTATACTTCGCCCTGCCGCAGCAGCAGGAACTTGTCGCAGAACCGCAGAGCCAGAGACAGGTCATGGATCACGATAATGGCAGTCAGGCCGTCTTTGTGGCACAGTTCCCGGACGATTTGCAGCACCTGATATTGGTTGCGGATGTCCAGGGAACTGGTAGGCTCGTCCAGAAGCATGACCTTTGGCTGCTGCGCCAAGGCTCTGGCGATCATCACTTTCTGCCGCTCACCGCCGGACAGCTCGTTGAGGAATCGTCCCCGCAGGGCGTCCAGCCCCATCCGGTCCATAGCTTCATGGACGATGGCGTGATCTTCTTCTGTAAATCCCCACTTCATGTAGGGCCGTCGACCCAGCATTACTACGTCGTGAACCGTCATCTGGGTATTGGAGACGGACTGGGAAACGAAGGCCACACTCCGGGCAATATCCCGGTGGGACATGGTCAGAAGGTTCTTTCCGTCCAGCAGGAATTCTCCGCTGTCCGCTTTCAGAATGTTATTAAAGCACTTGAGCAGGGTGCTTTTTCCTACGCCGTTATTGCCCAAAATCGCCAGAAACTGCCCCGGCTCCAGATCGAAGCTGACATGCTTCAGCACATCCGGGCAGCCTTTGTAGTGGTAGCAGATGTTGTTTGCCTGAATCATTTGTTTTTTCCTCCTTTGAACAGAAGGTACAAAAACAGAGGCCCACCCAGGAACGACGTAATGGCGCCGATGGGAAGAATCACCGGGGCAATGGCTACCCGGGCAAACAGGTCGCTGAGCAGCAGCAGCGTTGCTCCTGCCAGCACAGAACCGGGAATGACATACACATGGTTGTTGCCCACAACCATCCGTACAATGTGGGGGGCTACCAGGCCGATAAAGTTAATCAGGCCGATGTTGGAGACAATTACGGAGCTTGTCAGACAGCACAGAACCATATTGACCAGGGTCAGCTGCTTGACGTTGATGCCCAGGCTCAGGGCGGTTTCCTCACCGTTGAGCAGAGCGTTGTAGTCCCAGCGGTGGAAGAAACAGTAAACAATCAAAATGGCTACTACCACTGCCATCAGCCGCATATCTTCCCATCCGGTGCTGCCCAGATCGCCGAAGGTCCAGAAAACCAGGGTCGCCAGCTCCACTTCGTCGGCAAAGTACTGAATCAGGGTGGTAGCACCGGAGAGCATGGAGCTGATGGCGACACCTGCCAGCACAATGCCTTCCGGCGAAATCCTACGGAACCGGGACAGGCCCAGAATGAGCACGGCCACGGCAATGGAGCCAAGGAAGGAAAACAGCGGGATGCCGATGCCCATATTGCTGCCCATACCCAGAGCTACAATGGCAAAGGCAGCGCCAAAGGTTGCACCCTGAGACACGCCCAGCGTCGAGGCAGAGGCCAGGGGATTTCGCAGAATCGCCTGTAAAATGCACCCAGCCAGGCCCAACCCTGCACCGGCCAGAATGGCGGTGCAGATCCGGGGCAGGCGGTTGTTCTGAACCACCAGATTGATTTTCTTATCCTGAGACAGGCCAAAGACTCCTTTAATCAGCTCCCCAATGGGGGTGTTGTAGGAACCTGCCCGCAATGACAGCACAATGGCGAACAGCAGAATCAACGTCAAAATCAGCAGAAAGCAGATGCTTTTTGCTCTGTTTTTCTGATACGCGTTATCCGGCTGCTTACTGGCCAAGGACGATGGGACGGAATTCATAACCGGCCTCCTTCAGATCTTCATAAGGATTGGCACCCAGCAGCATTTGGAAGATTTCTCCGGTTTTTTCCTCAATGTTCACATCGGAGAATTCTTCGGGGAACATGACGCTGGCGGCGTAGTAGGCATCTGCCAGAGCGGTTTCCAGGTTGCTGGCAGAGGAGCGGAAGGAAATCTGGGAATAGACCTTGCCGGACTGAACAGCGGTAAGGGCGTTGTAATAGTCGGGATTTTTGGCATAGTCCTCGTTAATCAGTTCCATACCGTTGAAATCCAGGAAAATCACATCCGGGTCCCAGGTGAGAACCTGCTCCAGGTCAATGTCAAATGCACCGTTTTGTCCGGTGGTGTCTGCCAGATTCTTGGCGCCGATCAGAGCAAAGGGACCGTATCCGGCTTCGGTGCCCTCAAAACCATGGGCGCCTTTGAAGGAAACGCCGGCCACATAGACAGAGGGTTTTTCTTCTTCCGGAATGTCCGCAGTGCGCTGGCTCAGGTCATCTTCCAGACCTTGCAGATACTCCGTCAGCGCATCTGCCCGCTCCTCCATCTGGAACAGCTCTCCCAGAATCCGGATGGTTTCGTAAGCTTTGTCATCCAGGGTGGTGTCACTTCCGGGCACCACCACTACCGGGGTGCCGGTTTGTGCGGACAGTTCATCCGGATCAACGGAAGCGTAGGCGCTCATGACAATCACCTGAGGGGCAACGGTGATAATCTCTTCGGTGTAGGGTTCGCCATTGGCGCCAATTACCGGAAGGGACTGGAATTTGTCAAAGTTAACGTAGTTATACAGCCGGGACATACCGGGCTTGGTTTCGTAATCTTCCACGCCCACCACCAGATCGGCGGCGCCTACATAACAGCTGTAGCGCAGCGCACCCACGCCAACGCAGACGATGCTTTCCACCTGAGCGGGAATCTCCACTTCACGGCCGCTGCCGTCAACAATGGTGCGGGTGGAACTGGCGGATTGGGTAACGGAGGTCAGGGTCTGCTCTGGTTGCTTGGGGCTTGTGCAGGCTGCCAGTGTTATGGCAAGAGAAGCGCTGAGAAGAAGACTTAGAAATTTCGGTGTACGCATAGCAATGATTCCTTTCTGTGTTTCCGCGGGCAAAAATTGTCCGCTTTTGCGATACTCCCATATTATACCTATATCTTTTTACCGACACAAGCCCCCCCGGGGGTTCCCAAAGCCCCTTTCTTCCCATATTTTTTTCCACACAAAAAAGTGCGGCCCCTATCCGCCGGGATAGAAGCCGCACATATTATTGTAATGTCAGTTCTTAGCAGGTAGCGCCGCCCTTAACCGTCTTGTTCAGGATGGAGCACTTGTCTACGGTTCCGCTGATGAGCTTTTCGTTGACATAGTCAAAGCCAAGACGGGTTACAGTATCGGCAAACCGCTCGCCGGTAATACCCTCGTCCCGGAACAGCAGGATGGCCTTCTCCACAACTTCCAGAACTTCTTCCTCGCTGGTGAAGAGCTTGGTCAGAGGTACGCCATGGGCAACCTTCTTGCCCCAGCGGCCGCCCAGATAGATCTTGTAGCCGTTCTGGTATTCTTCCAGTGCGCCGAAGGGGCACTTGCCCTTGCAGCGTCCGCAGTTGTTGCAGACATTGGGATCAATCTGAATCTTGCCGTCAACCACCTTGGCAACCTTGATGGGGCAGTTGTTCTCGACCTGGCAGTTCTTGCAGCCGCGGCACTTGGCGTAGTTCACCATGGGAACCCGCTGGCCCACAATGCCCAGATCGTTCAGGTCGGGCTTGACGCAGTTGTTGGGGCAGCCGCCGACGGCGATCTTGAACTTATGGGGCAGAGTCACACCGTGGTAGCCCAGATAGAACCGCTCGTGAATCTTTTCGCTCAGACCGAAGGTATCGATCAGACCGTACTGGCAGGTGGTACCCTTGCAGGAAACCACAGGACGCACCAGACTGCCGGTGCCGCCGGTGATCAGACCATACTGGCCCAGGAATGCGATCAGCGGTTCGATATCGTCATACTTGACGCCTTGAATTTCCATGGTCAGACGGGAGGTCATGGTAATGGCGCCGGAACCGAACTTTTCGGCAGCTTCCGCAATGGCGTGATGCTCTGCGGCAGTAATTTTGCCGTTGCAAGTGATGACACGGACATTGAATACGTCATCATACCGCTTGTCCTGGAGACAGCCCAAACCCTTCACACGCTTGATTTCTTCCGGGCTGAGCTTGCCTTCGGTGCGGGGAACCTTCACGTTGTTCACAAACACGCCGCCTTCCAGAACCCGGGTGTTGGTATAGCCGTATGCCTTCAGGCGATTCTGCAGGAA
>USHP01000191.1 GCA_900554625.1 uncultured Eubacteriales bacterium
GATTTTATGCCTGGTATTTGCGGGGGGAATCCTGCTGATGATTCCCATTGCCATGGTGGGAGGAGCCTTGCTGCTGTTGAAGGCCTGCTTCTGAGACGAAACCGGACGGGGAAAAGGCAGCGTAGACAATGATACATAGGGCAGGGGACGGCCCTTGACAACCGGGACAATCCGGCGCATAATATACAGTAAAGAAATGCAATTTGTTTAAAGAAAGGGTAGTCCCATGTATAACGAGAGAACCTCCCTGGTAACCGGCTCCATTTGGAAATCCATGCTTCTGTTTGCCCTGCCGGTGCTGTTGGGAAACATTTTTCAGCAGTTTTATAACGCTTTTGACTCCTGGGTTGTGGGAAAGTTTATTGGAGATACGGCGCTGGCTGCGGTGAGCTCGTCGGGAAGCCTGATCTTTATGCTGGTGGGATTCTTCAATGGCGTGGCCATGGGTGCTGGTGTGATCATTGCCCGGTATTTTGGCGCCCGGGATTATGACGCCATGAACAAGGCCATCCATACGGATGTGGCCTTCGGCCTGGTTTCCGGAGTGGTGCTGACAGTGGTGAGCGTCATCTTCACCCCCACCATTTTGCGCTGGATGGGAACGCCTGAAGAGGTTATGCCTCAGTCGGTCAGTTATTTCCGTTACTACTCCTGGGGTATTTTGTTCACAGTCATGTATAACATTTTTGTGGGCATCCTTCACGCTCTGGGAGACAGCCGCCATCCGCTGTATTACCTGATTTTCTCCACCATTGTCAACGTGGTGCTGGATCTGGTCTTTGTGGCAGGATTTCGCATGGGGGTTGGTTCTGCCGCCATGGCAACCACCATCTCCCAAGGCGTCAGCGCCCTGCTGTGCTGCATTCACATGATGCGGATTCAGGATGCGCCTTACCGTCTGAAGTGGCGGCAGGTGCGCTTTGATTGGAAGAGTCTGGTGGATATTATCCGCTTCGGTCTGCCCTCCGGAATCCAGAACTCGGTGATTGCCCTGGCCAATGTGGTGGTGCAGAGCAATATCAACTCCTTCGGAGCCGCCGCAATGGCAGGCTGCGGAGCCTATTCCAAACTGGAAGGATTTGCTTTCCTGCCCATCACTTGCTTTGCCCAGGCATTGAGTACCTTTGTCGGACAGAACCTGGGTGCCCACCGCTATGACCGGGTAAAGAAGGGCGTAGGCTTCGGCATCGCCTGCTCGGTAATTATGGCGGAACTGATTGGCATTGCATCTTACATCTTTGCACCGCAGATGATTGGGTTTTTCAATTCTGCGCCGGATGTGGTGGATTTTGGTACCCGGCATATGCGCACTATCTGCCTGTTCTACTGTCTGCTGGCCTTCTCTCACTGCATTGCGGGCATTATGCGGGGCGCAGGAAAGGTGTCCGTCCCCATGTTCACCATGCTTGCCTGCTGGTGCCTGATCCGGGTTTCCTACATTACTATTGCGGTACGGTATGTGCCTCAACTGGAAACCGTGTCCAGAGCCTACCCGCTGACCTGGACATGCAGCAGCATTGTATTCCTGATTTATTTCCTGAAGGCCGATTGGATTCATAATTTCGACCGTCTGGAAGCGAAGAAAGTTTAATCGGTTGCTTTACAGCCTGCACCTTAGATCTGCACAGTGGATCGGGTGCGGGCTGTTTTTTGCCGAAATGCAGCTTCCCGGCCAAAAATATCCCCTTGGCGGTACACCTCTTGCACACCAGCGGTGGGGATGCTATGATAACATTGTCAAAAGGCCTGAGACAAAAAGGGGGGATTTCATGAAGATTACCGTGGAGCACGTCAGCCAAGGAGAAAACGAAGTGATCCTGCGCTGCCGGGAACTGGACGAGGAAATGCTGGGGATTCTATCCCTTCTTCGCTCCGGAATGCAGAAAATTCTGGTCTGGAACGAGAAGAGGGAAACCCTTCCGCTGCCGGTTACCCAGGTAGTATACTGCGAAACCGTGGAAGAGAAAACCTTCGTCTATACCCGGGAAAGAATGTACCGCACGGCTCTTCCTCTGGCGGAGTTGGAAGACCGCTGGGGAGATCTGGGGCTGTTTCGCTGCGGAAAATCCTGGGTGGTGAATCTGCATGAAATCCGGAAGCTGAAAAGTTGTCCGGCGGGAAGAATTGAGGCGCTGCTGTCTACCGGAGAAAAGCTGCTCATCTCCCGCCACTACGCACCCATGCTGCGGGAGCGGCTGGGGATGTAACGGGAAAGGAGCATGATTATGAAAGGATTCCACCGCTTTTACATGTGGGGCCGGGATATGAAGTACCGGATGGGACTGTATACCGTGGCCGCAATCTGGTTCAAGGGGATTGTCAATGCCCTGAACGGTGTCTATACCATTGAGAGCCTGACGCTGCTGGAAATGGTGCTGGTGAGCATGGCATTTGCCTGTGTGGAAACCGCCATTTTCCCCCAGGGAAAACAGTGGGGGCTGACCCCCTGGCGGACGGGACTTTGGGCGGTGCTGGCCAACGTTTTTTACATTGGAAGCGCCTTCCTCTTTGGTTGGTTTGCGGGGATTCCCGCTTGGGGCGGATGGCTCCTGGTGGCTCTGCTGGAGGCTGCCTTGTTTGCCATGTGGTACGCATTGCTGCTGGAAACCCGTCAGGATACCAAGGACTTAAACCGCAGCCTGAAAGAATTTCAAGGGGAATAACCCCAACGCCTTCGCAGCCGAATGCTGCGAAGGCGTTTTCTCTCTTTCCCTGAAACAGAATCTGTGGTATAATGAGAAAAAAGATCCGGACAGTATTCCGGAGTACAGGGGGTAAGGATATGGAACTTTTGGAAATCACCTCCCAGGCCCGTCAGGCGACCCAGGAATTGCTGGCCCAGGCGAAACTGGAGCCGGGAGATGTTTTTGTGGTGGGCTGCTCCAGCAGCGAAATTGCAGGCGGCAGAATTGGCAAGCATTCCAGCATGGAAGCGGCTGCTGCAGTATTGGAAGGAATTCTCCCGGTGCTGCGGGAGCAGGGGATTTTCTTGGCGGCCCAGTGCTGTGAGCATCTGAATCGGGCCATTGTGGTGGAGCGTTCGGTTGCCCATCAGCGGAATTTGCAAATCGTCTCCGCTATCCCCCAGCCCCACGCAGGAGGAAGCTGGGCTACCAACTGCTGGCGTGCCTTTCAGGACCCGGTACTGGTGGAGCAGATCCAGGCAGAGGCTGGAATGGATATCGGCGCGACTTTGATCGGAATGCACCTGCGCCGGGTGGCGGTTCCTGTTCGCCTGTCCCTGAACCATATTGGGCAGGCAATTTTGATCTGTGCCCGTACCCGTCCGCCCCTGATCGGCGGCGCCCGGGCGGTATACAGTGAGGAGGAGAGACGATGATTCCGAATCTGCAGCAACAGCAAATGCAGGAGGCCGTGGCCCACATACGGCAGACCATGGCAGCGGCAGCCAGAAGCGCAGGCCGGGCCCCGGAAGAAATCCAGCTTTGTGCCGCCTGTAAAACCCGCACCGTGGAAGAAGTGCGCTTCAGTGCGGAGCTTCCCATCGACCTGTTTGGCGAAAACCATGTTCAGGAGCTGGTGGAAAAATACGATGCCGGAGCCTATCTGGGAAAACCGGGACATTTCATCGGCCATCTGCAAACCAATAAGGTCAACAAAGTTGTGGGCCGTGCGGCTCTGATTCAGAGCGTGGACAGTTCCCGGCTGCTGGATAAGATCGACCTGGCCGCCCAGCGCCTGAATCTGGTTCAGGATATTCTGGTGGAAATTAACATCGGTGAGGAATTGAGTAAAAGCGGCCTGCAGCCCCAGCAGCTTTGGCCCTTGCTGGAACAAGCGGCAGAAAAATCCCACATCCGGGTTCGGGGCTTAATGGCCATTCCTCCGGCAGATACCGACGAAGCTGCTACCCGCCGCTATTTTGCTGCCATGCGGGAATTGCTCTTTGCGGCGCAGAACCGGCATTATGAAAATACCCACATGGAGATTCTGTCCATGGGCATGAGCGGAGACTACGCTGCCGCCATTGCCGAAGGTGCTACCATTGTGCGCATTGGCACTGCCATTTACGGACAGCGCGACTACGGAAACAAGTAATGGAAACGGACGCAGAGCTTATCTGCGTCCGTTTTTCTGCCCTTTCAACGAGTGATAGTAAAATGCATCTGGAAAAATCTGCAGGAACGTGCTATGATAAATAGCCTTGCGGCAAATTCTGATCCATAGAAAGAGGAACAACCATGTCTGTGCTTGAACATCTGCACCATCCGGAAAAGTACTGGAAAATCCTGTTCAAATGGGGAATTCTCGGTACGGTTATGGGTATTTTAGGCGGATTACTGGGCGCTGGATTTCAC
>USHP01000192.1 GCA_900554625.1 uncultured Eubacteriales bacterium
GATTAAAATTGTGGACAAACTGGAGCAGGCCCAGGGAGATGTGTACTTAGGCGGCGCAGAGTTGGACGAGCTGTCCCGGCGTGCTTTGGCAGAAGTTGTGGCACTGGTGCCCCAAACCCCATTTCTCATTGCCGACACAGTCTACCGCAATATCTGCTACGGCATGACCCGGGAAGTTTCCCTGGAAGAAGTGAAAGAAGCCGCCCGGAAAGCCATCATCGCCGCTGACATCGAAAAACTCCCCGGGGGCTACCAGTTCATCCTGTCCGAAGGCGGCACGAATCTCTCCGGCGGTCAGCGGCAGCGGATTGCCCTGGCCCGGATTTTCCTGCGCAAACCCCGGATTCTGATTCTGGACGAGGCCACCTCCGCCCTGGATAACACCTCGGAAAAACACATTCAGGCGGAGATTGAAAAAATGAAGGACGAATGCGGCACCACCATTCTCTCCATCGCCCACCGGCTTACGACTTTGCGCAACTGCGATGAAATCATCGTCATGGATCACGGCGAGATTGTACAGCGGGGAACCTATATCCAGCTGGAAAGCACGCCGGGACTGTTCCGGGACATGGCCCTGGGTATTCTGAAATAATTGGTATTTGGGATTATAAAACCCCTGCTTCCGAAATGGAAGCAGGGGTTTTGCTATTGGTTCAGCCAATCCATCAAGCGGGCAAGCCAGCCTCTGTTGACCAGGTCTCCGGCATAGACATAGCCGGTATCTTCCCCCAGCTGCACCTGATACCACCGGTTTCCCTGGGTATTGGTCAGGCAGCGCAGCAGCGTCACCTTCTCTCCCTTCCCGGCCAGGGCAATCTGGCGGGAACGGGCGTCAGTCTCATTGCTGCAGGGCAGGGTCATCAGCTTGGTTTCCCTTCCTGCGGACATAATCTTTTCCGTGGAGTAGGATTCTACTTCGGTGCATTGTTCCAGATACCGCGCCGGCTGGGCATCGCGGGAATGCTCCAGAATCCGGTCCACCGCATCGGGATCTTCATATAGGGTATACATCTCATGGCGAAGGGCCTGGCGGTCAATGGTCAGGCTTCCCACAAAATTATCCAGTTCAAATTCGTCAAAGCTGGTGTAATACACCG
This sequence comes from uncultured Eubacteriales bacterium, assembly GCA_900554625.1. GTDB lineage: Bacteria > Bacillota > Clostridia > Oscillospirales > Oscillospiraceae > Faecousia. The sequence goes on from USHP01000192.1 coordinate 1,101, forward strand.
CATACATCAGCTTCCAGAATTCCCAGGCTTCCCCGCCGCCTACCAAGGGACAGCCCGCTGACCACATCCCGGAGGAAAGCACATGGTTGCTGGTTCGGGTATGGACATTGATTTCCGTAGCCCGGGAAACCACATATCCTTCCGGAACCATATAGACCGCATCCAATTTGGCATCATAATACTCTGTCCGGGCATTCAGAGCTTCATACCGGCCCTTATGGTAGACAGAATACAGCTGGTAAGTGCCGTCACAAACCGTGGCAGGCCCCACAGAGCCTACCTTCGGCAGCTGCCAGGCACCATACTTCAGGGGATGGTCCGGAATGGTACTGCATCGGTCGTTGAAATGCAGCATCCGAAGCTGACCCATTTCGTCCTTCTTGATGACGATGCAGATACCGCTGACACGGTAATAGGACAAATCCGACAATTCCCGGTCATCCATATTGTCCGAGCACCCATCGAACAAAAATACCGCCGCAAATCCTCCGTCCAAGGCATCCCGGACCATGGAATCGGTACGGATATAGTAATCGAGCATCATTTCCACATACTCCCGGCGATCCTCGTTCTGGATCCAGGCAGACAGGTCTTTGTGGAAAGCATCGCCCTTTTCATAAGCCCCAGCCGTTAAAACAGCGGGGATAAATAACATCACAGACAGCAACAGGCACACTGCCCGCCGAAAACATACACGCATTTTGAAACCTCACTTTATTCCCGCAACACTTTACCATAATTTTGCCTCTGCGTCAACCTGGCCCTTGCTTTGCTCTGATTTATAGTTGACTTTTTCAACATTTCCTTTTACACTGTAGTTAGCTATCGAAAAGGAGGCATTTATGATGGCAAAGACATTGGTGGTTTACTTCTCCCACAAAGGAGAAAATTTCATACCCGGCGGTACCCAGGTTCTGGAAAAGGGCAATACCGAATATGCCGCAGAATTTATCCAGGACGCACTGGGAGCCGATTTGTTCGAAATCGACACTGTGAAAGCCTACTCCTCCAATTACCGGGAGTGCTGCAAGGAAGCCGCTTCCTAGGCCAAAACCAACGCCAGACCGGAAATCAAGGATTACCTTCCCAGTCTGGAAGAATATGATACGCTGTTTGTCTGTTACCCCAACTGGTGCGGCACAGCTCCCATGTGCATTTTCACCTTCCTGGAACATTATGATCTGACCGGCAAAAAAATTCATCCCCTGTGCACAAACGAAGGCAGCGGCCTGGCAAACTCCGTTCAGGATCTGCAAAAGTACTGCACCGGTGCCGATGTGCAGCCCGGTTTCTCCATTCTGGGACACCAGGTCAAAGACAGCAAAGAGGCAATCACTACCTGGGCAAAAAATTCCCTGTGACCATCAAAAAAATCCCTATGACCTACGGTCATAGGGATTTTTATTGTACTTTTATGTAAAAAAGCTGGGCTGCTCCGAAAGACAGGAAAAATCCTCCAGATCCTCTGTACCGATCAAATAAGCCCCCATCTGCTCCAATTCCTGGGAGGCAGGGCTGCCATCGCGGAAACAGGCCACCGGGCTCCAACCAAAGCGCAGATTCCGCGCCGTTCCATCCCAGGTTCCGCCTTTTCCCAGGGTCGCCTGGGCGACGAACACGATTTGCCCCAGGGCGTGAATGCACCGGTTCCGGCTCAAGGCCCGCTGGGCAGAAAAGCCCTCGTCGAATCCGTCCTCACTGAGATACAGCACATGTTCCCTGGGTTCGACCTCGGTCAGTTCATCAGCAACGATGCTGATTACGGTTCCCCCTGCATCCAGACAAGCTTCCTGGGCAGTGCGGTCTGCTCCCCGGGCGTTTCCGGAAATCAAGGTCAATCCCTGTTTTGCCGCCTGACGACCTACCTGTTGGGCAAAAAAACGGTTGTCCTGCCCCAACTCCCGGCTGCCAACCAGAGAAATGGCAGGCGTCCGCAGAAGGCTCAGGTCACCTTTGCACCACAGACACCCAGGGCTGTCCAATCCCAGCCGCTGGCGCAGAACCAACGGATATTCCGGGCTGACCCGGGTCAGCGGGATGCAGTCTGACTGGGCACCCCGGCGCAGATAAGCATCCAAAAGTTCCTCTTCTTCCAGAAGCCGGGCAATCCGCCGGGACATTTCCCGGTTATAGCCCAGACGGTAAAGGTCTGCGCTTCTTATCTCCCGCTCCGGCTGCACACACTCCGACTGCCGCATCCGCTCTGCCAATACCCGCATCTGAGCGGTGGTCAGCACCGGACGCTGGGGATTGCCCAAACGGCTGGTCAGCAGAAGAAAGCCCTTCTCCCGGGGTGTCAACGGAATCTCCTTTTGGGCGGTGTGGGTGCCTTGACTTCTTCCTCTGTCAATGCTCCGTCTGCCGCCAGCACCATGGGTCGGACGGTAAACTGGCAGAATTTGCAGATTTCCTCCAGCTTTGCCTTTTCCGGGAAATTGCTGACCAAACTCCAGGCCACACCTTTTCTCTTGGCACGGCCGGTTCTGCCCACCCGGTGGACGTAATATTCATTTTCTTCCGGGATATCATAGTTGATGACACAATCCACATCATCCACATCAATGCCCCGGGAGGCAATGTCAGTGGCAACCAGAACTGCAAGCTTGCCATCCCGGTAGCGCTGCATGGTCTTTTCCCGCTGACTCTGGCGGATGTCTCCATGGATGCAGTCGCAGTCCACACCGGCCCGTTGGAATTCATCCGTCAGCCGCTGGCACATGTGCTTGGTGTTGCAGAAAATCATCACCCGCTCATAGCCCTGGCTGCGCATCAGCCGCAGAGCCGTCTCCGCTTTTTCCAAAGGTGTACAGCTGAGACTGAACTGGTCAATATCCGGCCGGTCCTCCTGCTTCGGTTCCACGGTGATTTCCACCTCATCCCGCTGGTACATCCAGGAAACCGTCATAACCTCCTGGGAAATGGTAGCGGAAAACAGGCCCAGATTCTTCCGGTTTTTCACCTTTTCAATAATCCGGGTCACATCCTTGAAAAAGCCCATATCCAGCATCCGGTCGGCTTCGTCCAGTACCACGGTCTGAATTTTGTCCAGCCGGATGGTTTTGCGGTTATAATGGTCCATCAGGCGCCCGGGGGTTGCCACCACAATCTGGGGCTTGCGCTCCAGCTGCTTGATCTGGCCGCCGATTCCGGCGCCGCCGTAGAGCACCGC
>USHP01000193.1 GCA_900554625.1 uncultured Eubacteriales bacterium
GTAATCCGGAGCCCCGCATTTCATTCTGGCAAGGTACTTGTGATTGTGCGTTTACGCATAGGAAGCGGTTGCGATGTAGAACAATAGCGGTGAAAAAGTGCTTGTGCCACAATAGGTTTTCCTTGCGATTTCGTTGTAGCAAGGTAATCGCATTATCCAATGAAAAACCCGACTTCTATTCTTCTACACCGGAATAGGGAGACGGCAAGAATCAATAGCTGAGTGTCGACATTTTGAGTTAAAAAACCATTGTCCTGCAATCACCTTTTGCCACAATATTATTGGGACAAGGATATTGTATTCCCCCTTCGGAAAGCGCCTGTCTGATGTCGACAGGTGAGCTTTCTCCGCATTTAGAATCCGATTTTCAGCTTCCGAATATACCTATACCATCCCTCCCAAAATCGAGAGAAAAAGTCATTGCGCCGCAACGACTTTTTGCGGTCTAAATGCGAGAGTAAGGGCGTTGGAAAATAGATGGCAAACCACTTGTTTACGATGTTATGCCTTCACATCTCGCTTTGTCAGCAGAACATTGGCAATCAGAAGAAACACGGTCAAAAAAACAGCACAGCTCAGGAAAAAGCCCCAGATTCCGCCTGCCATAACATCCTCGGTGCGGTTGGAGTTCATACCCAGAATCATGAGAGAATAGGGCCAGTACAGTCCTAAATCCTCACTGACAGCCAGCATACCCGCCACGCTCCCTCCCAGGGCAATCAGCACCGGCAGGGCAAAATTGCGAATCACCATTGACAACAGAAGCTGCAACGCAATGATAGCAAGTCCACCGATGACGCCTCGCAGCAGCCAGAGGACAATCTCCGGCGGTGGGAATCCGGGAAGTGTTGCTCCGCATTTTCCACCGAAGACAAACAGCACCAGCAGCCAAGCTTGCGTCAGCACAGCCATTTTCGCCACCACGCAGAATTTGGCAAAGTACAGGCAGAAGGGGCGCACCGGGGCGGTCATAATCAGGTTCCAGTTGTGCCCCCGGTGCTCCAGCCGCCACAGGTAGGCAGCGTACACGCCAATCAGTGGGGCGAAAAAGAAGATGGCATAAAACAGAGTGTATTGCGTCCAGAGATCATACCAGCCGTGGGTGAGTATTTCCAGATTCATCCTGTAATTGAATGTGCCGTACACCGCCGAAATGGCAGGGACAGCCAGAAAAAGCAGCCAGATGGGACTGCGGCGGAGCTTGCGGTTCTCCGCCCGGATACAGCGCAGCAGCATGGTCATACCTCCTTGCGTTTCAGCGCTTCCCACGCCAGAATTGCGAACAGCACCCCAAAAGCGGCGGTGAGGATCAGCAGCCAGACGGGATAGGGCGCTGGATAATATCGGACGATCCGGGTCTCCCGGTTCCAGTCCATGCGGATGGTGCTCAAGGGAATGTAGTAGCCCCAGGGCAGAAAATAGCTGACCAGGCTCGGCATGAAAGCGGCAAACAGCCCGGAAAGACTCCCCACCATCCCCGCCGCCAGGGTGGGCACCTGATTGTCAAAGCGGATACTGAGAAACAGCCAGAGGAAAAACAGCATGGTATTCACGGCAAAGGTGCTGATTGCCAGCCACCAGAATTGCCCCCAGTCAAGCGGTTCGGTAAACCCGAAATGCTTTCCCAGAGCTGGGATGCCCGCGCACTCGATAACGCTGATCAGCAGAATTTGCAGCAGGGCAACCACCGTCTTGCCCAGAAACAGCGCCTCCCGGCTTTGCAGGGTCAGCAGCATCCGGCAGCTATTTCCCTTGCTTTCCAAATCCCACAGGCGGCTGGCAAGCACTGCCGTGCCCAGAGGCATGACCACGGTGTTCATCACCGGCACGGCGTAAAATAGCCCCCAATAGCCCTGTTCCAGCCGCCCCTCCCCGGTGCCGCCGGTCTGGGTCGCCCACAACAGGACGAACAGGGAAATGCACACTGCCACCAGTAGGTTGTGTCTTCGCCGGGACTTTTTCAGTTCAGCATAGAGGGTTCTCATTTGGATTCCTCCCCCGTCAGGCTCAGGAAGATTTCTTCCAGCGATTTGGTGTGACGGTTCAGTTCCACCACCCCCGCCTCAACAGACAATCGCCGCACCAACTCCGCCAGCGAATCCTCCCGCATAGCAGGAAGGCGGAAAGCCCCCGGTTCCCGGTCGGGTTTGGCTAACTCGCCAAGGATGGGCAGCGCCTTTTCCGGGTGCAGCACCCGCAGGGAAATATCCCCCTGACTGTGCTGCCGCAGGGCGGCGAGTTTCCCTTGAAACAGAAGCTGCCCGTGGTTGATGATGCCCACCCAATCCACCATCTGCTCCATTTCACTGAGCAGGTGGCTGGAAATCAGCACAGTTGCCCCGCATCGATTGGGCATATCCCGAATCAGGCTTCGCATTTGCTGGATGCCGGAGGGGTCAAGGCCGTTGGTAGGCTCGTCCAGAATCAGCAGCTTGGGATTTCCCAGCAGCGCCTGGGCGATGCCCAGCCGCTGGCGCATCCCCAGAGAATACTGCTTCACCTGCCGCTTGCGGCTGTTTTTTAGCTCCACGATTTCCAGCACCCGGTCAATATCCTTCTTCGGCACGTTTTTCAGCTCCGCCACGATTTGCAGGTTTTCCTCCCCAGTCAGGTGCCCGTAGCAGGAGGGCGATTCAATGAGGGAGCCGGTCTGCCGCAGAAGCTCCAGCCGGCTCCGTTCGTTCATCTGCTTTCCCAGAAGATGAATCTCACCGCCGCTGGGCTTCACCAGTCCCAGCAGCATTTTCATGGTGGTGGACTTTCCAGCACCATTGGGGCCGATAAAGCCATAGACACTGCCCTCCGGCACAGACAGGGATACCTGATTCACAACCGTACTTGTGCCGTACCGCTTGGTTAAATTTGTGGTTTCGACAATTTGCATAGGTTTGCTCCTTTCCTTGTGCTGGAAACAGCATACATCCGCTACCTTATGACAGCCTGTTTTCTCCCTTAAATTTGCCTTAATTTTCCGGGTGAAATCTGGAAAAAGCATCTTCTGCCCGGTATAATGGGCGCAAAGGAAGGTGACAGTATGCAGACCATACAGGACGCGAAAATCCTCATTGTGGACGACAGCCGGGAACTGCGGAATCTGCTAATAGAAGAATTGAGCAGTGCGGGATACCATCATTTGAAATGTGCCGACAGTGTCAAAGCTGCCCGGAAGGCAATCGGGGAAGAGCTGCCGGAACTGGTGATTCTGGACATCAACCTGCCGGATGGGGACGGGTTTTCCCTGTTCCGGGAGATTCGCACCCATTCTGATGTACCTATTTTGTTCCTGTCCGCCCGGGACGCGGACAGTGACCGGCTGTTCGGTCTGGGGCTGGGGGCGGACGATTATATGACCAAGCCCTTCCTGATGCAGGAGCTTCTGCTGCGGGTTTCCGGGATTCTGAGAAGGGTTTACCGGGGGCAAATTCAGCGGGAGACTGTTCTCCATCTGGGAGAGCGCACTGTGGATTTTGGAGACGCCACCGTAACCACCCCGGCTGGCACTGTTTCCCTGACGGCAACAGAGCGAACCATTCTGCAAAAGCTGCTGGACAACCGGGGGCGCATTGTCACCTATGATGCCCTGTGCGAAGCGGTCTGGGGCGGCGATTACTACGGCTATGAAAATAGCCTGAATGTCCACATCCGGCACCTTCGGGAAAAGGTGGAGGCCCAGCCCTCCCAGCCCAGGTGGATTCTCACGGCCCGGGGACTGGGCTACCGGCTTGCCAAGGAGGAAAAACAATGAAAACGATCTCCCGTTTGATTCGGAGCTATATTCTTGCGGCCTTCGCCATTGTTCTGCTGGTGCTTACGGTCAATGGTGCATTGCTTGTCGGCATTGTTATTCATTATGGCTCCAATAGCCTGCAGGACGGCTTTTTCCCCGTGGGGAAATTTGCGGATTCTTTCATCCAGACGGAGAATGGCTGTGCCCCTAATCCGAGCCTGGAATGGCAGAAGCATTTTGCATGGGCAATGCTGCTGAGTGACGGTGGGGAAATCCTGTGGTCGCAGAATTTGCCAAAGGAACTGAATCACCCTTATACTGTCCCCGAGGTCGCCGCCTTTTCCCGGTGGTATTTGAAGGACTACCCGGTGATGGTCTACCGCAACGACCATGGGCTTCTGGTGGCGGGCAAGCCCAAGGGCAGCATGACCCGGTTCGATTTTTACATGGACAATGATATTCTGTACGCTCTGCTGTCCACCTTTGGGCCGCTGCTCCTGCTGGATTTGGGGCTGGTTCTGGCAATTTGCCTACTTTGGGGC
>USHP01000194.1 GCA_900554625.1 uncultured Eubacteriales bacterium
CCCCGCCCCCTCTGCGCCCCAGGCGCAGCAGCGGGAAAACGGCTTCTGCCCCTACTGCGGCAGCCCCATTTCCGAAGACTTCACCTACTGCCCCAAATGCGGACGGCGCATAGAATAAACATTGCCCGGAGCGCCTAGATAACCCTTGGCCTATGGAGGGAATCCTATGGAAATTCGATATCTTGCACCTACTGACGACAGAATGGCGATCAGCCAGATATATGAAGAAAGCTGGAAATACGCATACCAAGGCATAATTCCCCAAGACTATCTGAATTCCATTCCGAAAGGGCACTGGGCATCAAACTTTGACAACCCAGACTGGAAAACCTTGATTTGTGTTGACGATGGCAGAATTGTGGGAACAAGCAGTTTCTGTAAATCCCGTCTGGAGCAGTTTCACGACTGGGGAGAGGTTATTTCCATATACCTGCTGCCCGACTATATGGGGAAAGGTTATGGAAAAGCGCTGATGGGCGTTACCCTCTCCGAATTGAAACTGCAAGGGTATGAGCATGTCTTTTTGTGGGTTCTGGAAGAAAACATGCGGGCACGGCATTTTTATGAAAAATATGGTTTTTCCCAGACAGATGATTTCTTAGATGCCCGTATTGGAGGAAAGAAACTTCGTGAAATCCGATACATCTACAAATAACAGCATGGAATAACGATTGCCCGGACAGCTTACGCTGTCCGGGCATTTTTTGCGCATCTCAGGAGATGGGAACATAGGTATAAACCGGGGCATCTTGTTCCCAGCCGCTGCGGAACTTGATGGATTCCACCTGGCTCAGGTCTACAATGCCGTCATACATATAGGAAGTCACTCTGCAAATAAGGTCATCGAAATCTCGATAGTCCTCTTTTGTCGTTGTGCACTGGATCTCCGTCCCGTCCTTCATCCGGATCGCAGCAGGGGCTTGCAGGAAAGGTTCCAGGGTTTTCCAGCCGTCCCAGTAGGTTTCCAGCTGGAATACCGATTCCATAGATTTCTGGCCGATTTTTGCTTCCATCAAAACCACGCCGGTGTCTCCGATTTCTGCGTTGGGGGTAACGGTGATGCCATCGGTATTGGTGTTCGCACCTTCCAGGGTCCACCGCAGTTCCCAGTTGCCTTCCACCAGGGTTTCCATCATTCCCGCCTCTTCCGCCTTTCCCAAGGACTGCACGCCAAAACCGGTGAAATTCACCACAATTTCTTTCCCCAGCCAGGCGCCGGAGGTGTCCATAAAGTCAAAGTTGAAGATATACTCCAGGCTCCCATCCTTGGCCACAGGTTTGTAGATAACGGTTCCGGTTTCATCAAACTCCACCGGCTCCCCCGTTTCGGCATACACCCACTCTCCCTTTTCATTCCGTGTGGTGCCATCGAAAAACCATCCGGTCCCGGAAGAATCGAAGTGCTCATCGCCGCCAACGGTCACCGTAGGCAAGGGCCAGGCCTCCGGGTACTGATCCTGAGGGAAGTCAAAGCCTTCGATGCGGAAGGTAATCTCGCCGCCTACATTGTCCACAAGGCTCTGCACCGCAGTAACGGTAATGCCCTGGTCGGTTACGGACAGAACTTCACCGGATTTGTCCTGCTGGGGCTTCTGTGTTTGTTCTGCCTTGTCCTCCAGGACCACCGACAGGCCGGATTTTTCCGCCTGCTCCTTCACCTGCTGGGAGGGACTGTACTGGCTCTCTGCCATCCGGGACCACCGGGTAAAGACCGCCGCGCCGGTAAGGGTTGCCACAATCAGGGCTGCCGCCAAAGCGATCACCAGGAATTTCCGGGAAGAATGTTTTTTCTTATACATGGTTTGCTCCTTTCCTTGGGCGGACAACCGCCGCACCATGGCGGCTTTCGCCTGAGGAGAAAAGGAAATGGCATCCATGGACTGTTTCAATTCCTGCCGCATATTTCGTCTCATTGTGTCAGTCCTCCTCTGTCAGATATGTCCGCAGCTTCCGCCGTCCCCGGGAAAGGTACTGATTGATGGTCGCTTCGTTTTTGCCCAGCATTGTCCCGATTTCTCTGGCGGAATATCCTTCATAGTAATACAGGTAGATGCTGATGCGGTAATTCCGAGGCAGCCGCTTCATCGCTTCCAACAAATCCGTATCCGGCACCTGCACCGGTGCCGCCGCTATGGCCTCTGCTTCTTCCAGGGGTGCGGTGCGCCGGAAAAAGGCGCTTTTCAAATGATCCTTACAGGCGTTGATGGTTGTACGGATGATCCAGGATTTTTCATGCTCCGGGCTTTGAAAGCGGAGATTGGCGGTCAGATATTTCTCAAACACGCTCTGGCAGATATCCTCGGCGTCGCAGGTCTGCTTCAGATACTGGTAGCTGATGCGAAGAATCATGTCGGCATACCGGCTGACCAATCGACTGGCTTGCATCTGATCCACGATGTATCACCTTCCTTACTGTTTTGAGGCCTCTATCCCCAATACGACCCGGTTCACCTGGTTCTGACACTTTGATTATAAAAATTTTTCTGTTTTTCCGCAAGGCGCAAAAAGGCCGCCGGAACTGCCGGCGGCCCTGGGTTATTTCATTTTTTCGCAACAATATACATCGGAACGAACAGCCCGCCCATTGCCAGCGCCATCACCACCAAGAGCATCACCATTTCACTCCCTTCCGGAATCAGCATCCCCAACGCCAGATTCAGCAGCGGCATCACCACCATCACAGCACAGCTCCACACCCGACCAACAGTAACGATGTCAGGCCAGTTCCCGTTATGAAAGCGTATCCCCGGCAGATGCATCCGGAAAAAGCCGTCATAAACCAAGCTCAAGGAATACTTGTCGTATAGCTCCGGCAGCTTTATACGGGCAAAAAAGCAGAAGTAAGCGCCGAACACCGCTCCCAAACACACCGGCATGGGTACCACAGCCATGCTCATCCCCATCACTACATTCCCCCACAGCCCGGCAAGACTTGCCAGCAGGCAAATGGGATACCAGAAAAACCAACGGCTCTTTCTCCGGTAGGCCCGTTCCGGTTTCTCCTGGGGATACTGAATCGCGGTTTTCACCACTTGTTCCACGGTGCCGCTGTCCAGCTTCTCATCCGTTTCCTGTCGGCGGCACAGCAGCAGCTCCGTCACCGTCACCCCCAGAATCTCCGCCAAAGGAACCAGCAGGGCAGTATCCGGGATGCTCACTCCCGTTTCCCACTTGCTCACCGCCTTGTCCGACAAGTGCAGCTGCTGGGCCAGGTCTTTCTGGGTATATCCTTTTTCTTTCCGCAGCCGGGCTACGAAAGCGCCGAATTGCTGCCGATCCAGTTCGTACATGGCATTCACCTCTGCCCCAGCATAGCAGATTCGCCCCCATTTGGCAACCGAATGGTATTCGAGTGGGCCATTTGAGCAGAAAAATCCCTCTGCTGCCGGTAGAATCCCAGTAGCAGAGGGAAAATTTGCTTATCCTTTTACTGCACCAGAGGTCAGGCCCTGGATAAAGTACCGCTGTAGGAATACGAAAATAACCGTAACCGGAATCGCCGCCACAATGGACGCCGCCATCATGTAGCCCCAGTTGGTGGAGGCTTCGCCCAGGAAGGTCATGACCAGTCCGGAGGCCAGCGTCCGGCGGGCAGTGTCCGTCACCAAAGTCATGGAGTAGAGCAGGTCGTTCCAACTCCACACGAAACCATAAATGGCAATGGAAATCATACCGGGAACCGCCAAGGGGAAGATAATTTGTAGCATGATCCGGAAATTGCCCGCGCCGTCCAGCTTGGCGCTTTCCATCAGGGAGTCCGGAATCTGGTCAAAGTAGCTTTTCAGCGTCCAGGTGCCCACCGGCAGGGTGAACACCACATAGCTGATAATCAGCGCCCAGTAGCTGCCCAGAAGTCCTGCCTTGTTCATCATGGTGTAAATCGCCAGCAGCAAAATGGCCTGGGGAAAAGCCTGGCTCATCATGAACATGCCCATGACGAATTTTCTGCCCCGGTAACGGAATTTGGAAAAGCTATATCCCGCCAGTGCCGCCACCAGCGTTGCCATGAAGCTAGAGCCAAAGGACACCCAGAGGCTGTTTTTCAGGTAGGTCATAATCTTGGGGTCGGTGACGATGTGGATAATGTTATCCAGGGTCAGCGGCCCGGTGAAGAAATAGCTGCTGAAGGTCAAATCCGTGGGTTTCAGTGCTGTGTTGATCATCCACAGCAGGGGCAGAAATACAAATCCCCCGATCAGCAGCAGGCTTGCCCAGAAGAAAATCCGGAATGCCAGAGTTTTTTGAAACAACGTCTTCCCTCC
>USHP01000195.1 GCA_900554625.1 uncultured Eubacteriales bacterium
CTGTCCTACACCGTGGAAGTGGCCGGCAAGGCTATGCAGCCCGACTTTGAGTCCGTCATGGAGCGTAAGATCCACTCCTGGCTGAACTGCATCGAAGGCGTTATGCACACCGGTCAGCGTGACATGATTCGTATCCGTATCAGCAAGGCTGACTTCGAGGCTGGCTTCAAGTTCAAGCACATCGGCGAAGTGCTGTACGCCAAGGTCAAGAGCGAGTTCGAGGCCGTTGTGGACAAGTGCCAGGTCCGCATCGTTGTGGATGCTGAGCAGAACGCCAAGCTGCGCGCTGCCGCCAACGAAGTGTTCGACAAGCGTGACGCCCGTCTGGCTTCCATGACCGACGAGTCCGTGGATACTTACTACACCTGCATTATGTGCCAGGCTTTCTCCCCCAGCCACGTTTGTATCGTTACCCCCGAGCGTCTGGGTCTGTGCGGCGCTGTGTCCTGGCTGGATGCCAAGGCCACCAAGGAACTGGACCCCGCCGGTCCCTGCCAGCCCATCGTCAAGGAAGGCTGCACCGACGAGAAGCTGGGCCGTTTCGAGACCGTGGACGAGGCTGTCCAGAAGTACAGCCACGGTGCTCTGGAGCACGTGACCCTGTACTCCCTGTTCCAGGATCCCATGACCTCCTGCGGCTGCTTCGAGTGTATCTGTGGTGTTGAGCCTGTCTCTATGGGCGTTGTCATCACCTGCCGTGAGCATGCTGGTATGACTCCTCTGGGCATGAGCTTCTCTGAGATGGCTTCCATGACCGGCGGCGGCGTGCAGACTCCTGGCTTCATGGGCCACGGCAAGCACTTCATCGCTTCCCACAAGTTCATCGCTGCTGAAGGCGGCCCCGGCCGTATCGTCTGGATGCCCAAGATGCTGAAGGATCAGATGCGTGAGCGTCTGGACAAGACCGCTCTGGAGATGTACGGCGTTGAGAACTTCACCGACATGATTGCCGATGAAACCATCTGCACCGAAGATCCTGAACAGCTGCTGAACTACCTGTCTGAGGTTGGCCACCCTGTTCTGAGCATGGAGCCCTTCGAGATGTAATTTCTCTTTCCAAAACCAAAGAGGAAGCGGTTCGCCGCTTCCTCTTTTTCTTTCCTTTTACAGCAAAAATTGCCCTGCCGTTTTCCGGCAGGGCAATGACATTGGATTATTCTTTTGTCCTTCGATACCAGGTCAGCAGCAAAAGCAGTGCACCCCCGCTGAGCACGCCGCCAAAGACGAAGGCCGCCGTCAATGAATACTCCGACAAAGTGTCAAAGACCAGATTGCTGCCCACAGCGACACAATCCATCAGCATGGCGTTGACGCTCAGGGCCGTTGCCCGGTTTTCTGTCCGAATCTGCTGGTTCTGCATCTGGGCCTGGAAGGGCTGAAACAGGGTGTTGGACAACCGCAGCAGCAGAATGCTGCCCACAGAAGCAAAAGCGCTCCGGGTCCATGCCAGCACCAGGCAGGCCCCAATGGACAGTCCTGCAAAGAGCAGGCAGCTGCCCAAGACTCCCGTGCGTTTTGTGACACCGGCAGAGAAAATTCCGCCCAGTCCCAGGATAGTGGCCAGGATATATGCCCAGCCCATGGCCCCTTCCCCCAAGCCGCAGCGCTGATATTGCAGCTGGTTGAGGAAAACCGTAATGGTCTGGTGAGTCTCTTCGAGAAAGGCCGCCGCCAGCAAAAACAGCACCAGGCTGCCCTTGGGCAAAGCCCTGCGCAGCTGTCCGCGATGCTGGGATGATGTCTCCTGCTTTACTTCCGTCAGCCCCAGGGCCAGCACTGCCGCCAGGGCATAGCTGATTACCGTTAAAAATGCTGCCAGGGGGTAATTGTCCCGGACAACCAGAGAAAACACTCCCGCCGCTATCAGCAGTCCCGCCATCCCCATGCCGCTGTAAATGCCGAACACCCTTTGGCTGCTGCGCCCCTGGCAGGACAGGTACAGAATGCTGCTGTCCACGCCGGACATACCGGCGATGACCACACTGAGCAAAATCCGCTCCGCCAGAAACCACCAAAAGTCCGTTGCTTGCCAGAACAGGATTTTCGACACAAAATACAGCTGGCTGCAGAAGATCATGGTTTTCCTGTAGCCGATTCTGTCCGCTACCACACCCCAGGGCACTTCCAGAGCAATACACAACGCCAGGGAAATGCTCTCAATCAGGGTGATCTGAAACACCGTAACCCCTTGAGCCTGGCGGTACAGTGTGGCGATAGGCCCGTAAAACACCATCCCCTGCAAAAGCCCAATGGCGTACATGATATAGATATTTTTCTTCACGTTTTCCAATCCTTTCCGATTTTTGCCCGCAACAACCGGACGCTGTTTTTCAGCGTCTGGATTTTTTATGGCAAAATATCAGATTGGACTGTACATAATTACCCTTGCTCCTTTTTTAAGTTATATTCAGTATAGCATGGGCGCAACTGCTTTGCAACCACAGCAGCTGGCTCAGATGAAAACAATCACGGTTCCACTGTAAAAATTTCCTCAATGGTGGTCTTAAATACCTTGGCGATGTTCCAGGCCAGCATCAGGGAAGGATTGTACTTTCCTTTTTCCAGGTTTCCGATGGTCTCCCTGCGCACCCCCACAAGATTTGCCAGTTCTTCCTGCTTCATGTCATATTTTGCACGGTACTCTTTGATGCGGTTCTTAATCATTGCAGGCACCTTTTTGCTCTTTCCATTCCAGCACCGCAAGCGCCAACGTAAATACCAGAATTACAACCGCAAAACTTAGGCCAAAGGCCATTCGCACCGCCCGCTGGGCCCCATACAAGTAAGTACACCCAAACATAAACGGAACCAGAGAAATCATCTCCGCCATAAAAGCAAACGTGGCAGCCTTCTGCACATTGAGTCGGAAAAATTCGTCCGGTATTACCCAAAAGTATCGCAGATAGTAGGCAAATCCCACAAAGCCAAACAGTCCGTTGTTTTCCGTTACCCACCCCAAAATGCCGATCAATGCCAGCAGCGACAACAGTCCCAGGTAGTTGATTTTGTGCTTCATACAGATATTCCTCCCTCGATATGTGGTGCATTTCGCTCTTTGTGTTATAAATATACCACGAGAGAAATGGTCTGTCAAGGTTCTTTTGCCTAGGCAGATAAAAAAGCCGCCCAAAATTGGGCGGCTTTCGGGAAACATTTCTTACTTGATCTTGGGCAGGCTGGCGGCGGCTACGGACTGACCAACCCGGCGGGTCTTCTCGTCGGGGAGCATGACCTCACACTTCTTTGCCAGTGCGGGGAACTCGTCGGCCAGGATCTCGTTGCACACACGCAGGATGGTGTCGCCGCCCTTACCGGACATGACACGGCCCAGCATCATCATGTGCTCAATGTCGTAGAACTGAGAGTACAGCACCACGGTGTAGGCCAGATATGCGCCAATGGTCTCGAAAATCGCCACGGCCCGGGGATCGTCCTGGTTCATCAGGCCCTGAACAACCTTCAGCTTTTCCGCAGGGGACAGGCTCTCATCCAGCTCGATGCCCGCAGCGGGAGCCAGCTTGATGACAGCATCCTGGGAGAAGTACTTGCAGCCCACGCCGAAGTCGGTGGACCACTCGTCCTGCATAGCGCCTTCCTGGAGGTCAACAGGAGCAAAAGCCAGCTCGTTGATCCAGCCCAGCACGTTCTGATCCTTGTCCACATAACCCACGGCTTCGGAAGTACCCATGGCAATGCCCATGATGTTGCCCACACCCAGACCCATGGCACCGGCCAGAGCAGACACGTCGCCGTCGTTGGCAACCACAATGGGCACGTCACCGATTTCCTTGGCGGCCCGGTCGTAGATAGTCTTTACCTTGTCCCAGTTGGAGCGGGGAACCTTGATGAACAGGGAAGCCACCATGGGTGCATTGCCGATGAAGGTACCGGCGGAAGAAACGCCGATGGCATCTACCCGGGGCATCTTGGAAGCAGCGGTTTTGAAGGCTTCCACAATGTGCTGGAAGTGGTAATCCGGGTCTTCCTGGAGTTTGGGGAACCAGACCACTTCTTCGGAGTAAACGCACTCGCCGTCAATCACAGCGGAAACCTTCCGGTCGGAACCGCCGGCATCAAAACCGATACGGCAGCCGTCCATGTTGCCGCCCATAGGCTCAGCGCTTTCGTTGGCAGTGGGACAGGCTTCCAGAGGCAGATCCAGAATCTCCAGATTGCGCTCGTAGAGCTGGTTGACAAAGGTGTAGTCAAAGTGACGCTCTCCCTCAGGGGTGTAGGC
>USHP01000196.1 GCA_900554625.1 uncultured Eubacteriales bacterium
GCCCTTGGCGCAGACCAGCAGCAGCTTGGCATCCTTGTCCAGACCTTCGATGGGGCCGTTGACTTTGCCCAGTTCCACCCACATGGCGCCGGGAATGGCGGCAGCGGGCTGTGCATCGATAACCTTGTAGCCCTTGGCTGCGCCGGCAGCATACTCGGCAGGAGTGAAGGTCTCAAAGGCGCCGATCAGCTTGTTTTCCAGGATGGTGCAGGCCTGTGCAAAGGGATGAATGGCAGTGGAGAAGGGAGGTGCGTAGGCAAAGTCCATGGTGCCGAAGTCTTCTACCTTGGCGCCCAGAGACAGGCTGGCTACCGCAATGTCCACCATCTTGTCCACACTGCCGGCACCCACAACCTGAATACCCAGCAGCTTGTGGCTGTCCCGGTCGGCGATCACCTTGGTGACGAAGGTGGAAGCATCGGGGTAGTAGTGGGCTTTGTCGTCGGTGACACAGGTCACGGTGATGGGATTGAAGCCCTGATCCTTGGCCTGGGTCTCGGTCAGACCGGTGCGGCCGGCGTTCAGATCCTTGGCCAGCTTCACAACGCCGGTACCCAGGCAGCCGCCGTAGGGGGTGGAAACCCCGGTCAGGTTCTTGGCCAGGCACCGTCCGGTGATGTTGGCAGTGGAGCCCATGGCAGACCACTGAGGCTTTCCGGTGATCCGGTTAAAGACCTGGGCGCAGTCACCCACGGCATAGACATCGGGCAGATTGGTTTTTTGGTATTCGTCCACAACGATGGTGCCCCGGTTCATTTCCAGGCCGGAGCCGTTGAGGAAGCCGGTGGCGGGACGCACACCAATGGCCAGCACTACCACTTCGCCGGGGAAGGTACCGATGCTGGTGCGCACGCCGCTGGCTTTGTCGCTGCCCAGCACTTCTTCCAGACCGGCACCAGTGACGATGCGCAGTCCTCTGGTCTGCAGCTGGCGGCGGATGTACTCTGCCATTTCGGCATCAAACAGGTTGGGCATGACCTGGTCGGCCATATCCACAACGGTTACTTTCAAGCCCTTTGCCATCAGGTTTTCGGCAATTTCCAGACCGATGAAGCCGCCGCCCACCACAACAGCGCTGCGGCAGTTGTTCTGCTCCACATAGCTGCGCAGACCGATGGCATCGTCAGGAGTCCGCATGGTGAATACGCCGGACAGATTGGTTCCGGCAACATTGGGCACAAAGGGGACAGCGCCGGTGGCAATAATCAGCTTGTCATAGCTGACGGTTTCGCCGTTGGCGAAGGAGACTGTCTTTGCGTTTGCGTCAATGCCTACAGCTTCCATTCCGGTGCGCACCTGGGCGCCGGTGAGAGCGGAGAACTTGGCGGGGGTATTGACGATCAGTTCCTCCCGGGTATCGATGCTGCCGCCGACGTAATAGGGCAGGCCGCAACCGGCATAGGAAATGTCGGTTCCTTTGGTGTAAATGCAGACCTCAGCACTGCGATCCTGGCGCAAGATTTTGGCTGCTGCCTTGGTACCGGCAGCAACGCCTCCGATCACGATGTATTTCATGCGTATCACTCCTTGTTCAGATTGGGTATTATTTCCTTCTTTCGTTGTTGATTATAGCAGAAATATGTAATAAAATCAACTTATCGTTACTTATCATGTGATTATAAATATTTATCAGTTGGTGAAAAAGTTATGTTAGATTACCGAATGGGAACGTTTCTTGCCCTTTGTGAGACATTGAGTTACCACAAGGCGGCGCAGCAGCTGCACATTTCCTAGCCAGCGGTTACCCAGCACATCCAGTTTCTAGAACGGGAGTATGGCTGCAAGCTCTTTACCTATGAAAACCGAAGCCTGCAGAAAACACCGGCTGCCCTGGTTTTGGAGCAGTACGCCAGGTCGGTACGCTACAACGATGAAGATGTACGCCATCGGCTGAAAGACCGGAAAATCCAGGAAATCAAAATCGGCGCTACCAAGACCATCGGCGACTATGTCATCAACGAGCAGGTGCGGCGGTTTCTTGCCCGGGAAAACAATGCGTTGACGTTGATTGTGGAAAATACGGAGCATCTTTTGCGGCTGCTGGACGAAAACCAGCTGGATTTTGCCATTGTAGAAGGCTATTTTGACAAACGGCAATACGCATGCCGATGCCTGCGGAAGGAACCCTTTGTTGGCATCTGTCAAAAAGGACACCGATTCGCCGGAAAGGAAATTACCGTTCCCCAGCTGATGGATGAAACCATCATCCACCGGGAAAAAGGCTCCGGCACCCGGGCCATCCTGGAACAGAGGCTGCTGGGTTATAATGAATCCTTTGTCCATTCCCACAGAAATATCTGCATTTCCAGCTTTAAGCTGATTCTGGAAATGGTACGCAGTGGGGCGGGAGTCTCCTTTGTATATAAGGTGCTGGCGGACAGTGAACCGGATTTGGCGCAATTTACCATTCAAGGGGAGAATATTGTTCGGGAGTTTAACCTGGTCTGGCTGAAAAACGCCAACATCCAGGAAAAACTCCAACTGTTCTTCGGGGACAAATGAGGGGGGGAAAACCAACCTTCTGTGTTGACAAATTGTGACTGTACTGGTAGAATAACCAAGTCAAGATAAATCTGCCGGATCGCTGAAGACGATGTAAGGGCTTTGAAACGATTTTTCTTTTCCTTACGGGAAGGGGATCGTGCGCCCTTTTCCGTCTGCGTCCGGTTTTTTTATTGTTGATACAGAGGAGAAGTTTTATGAAAAGAATCATCATTTTGTCCATCGTTTGCATGCTGCTGCTGTGCGCCTGCGCACCTCAAACCCAGAATGTGTCCGAAACAACCCCGGCTTCTCAAGCAGAAAGTACCGTTCAGACAACTGCTGCTTCGGGCAGCGAAGTCCGCTTTACCGATGACCTGGGACGGGAAGTGACGGTAGACAATCCCCAGCGGGTGATCTGCCTGACTGCCAGCTATGCCGACGTCTGGTGTCTGGCAGGCGGCGCTGACAGCATTGTGGCCACGACCAACGCAACCTGGACGTATTTCGATTTACCCCTGAAAGAAGATGTGATCAATCTGGGTTCTTCCAGTGAGCTGAACCTGGAGCAGCTGATTGCCTGCGAGCCGGATCTGATTCTGGCAAGCTGCGGAACCGACCGGAACATGGAGCTGGAATCCGCTTTTGAGGAAATGGGTATGAACGTTGCCTATTTCTCCGTCAACAGCATTGACGATTATCTGCGGATGCTGAAGGTATGCACTCAGATTACCGGCTGTGAAGAAAATTATGAAACTTATGGCGTTCAGGTAAGGGAACAGGTGGATCAGGCCCTGACCCGGCCGGACGGTTCCAAACCCAGTGTGCTCTACATCCGGGCTACCGGAAGCAGCTGTAAGGTAAAAAGCAGCGAAGGCAATGTTTTGGGTGAGATGCTGGCAGCTCTGGACTGCGACAATATCGCCGACCGGGAGGAGAGCCTGCTGGAGCAGCTGAGCATGGAAGCCATTCTGGAAGCGGACCCGGAGTATATCTTCGTGGTGCTTCAGGGCGCCGATCCTGCAAATGCCCAGGAAATTCTGGAAACCACCCTGCTGAGCAATCCCGCCTGGAATACCCTGACGGCGGTGAAAGAAGGCCGCTATTATGTGATGGATCAGGTCCTTTATAATATGAAACCCAATGGAAGATGGGGGGAAGCCTATGAACAACTTGCGGATATCCTCTATCCGGAAGCATAAAAGTTTATTCTGGATTGGACTTTGCTTGCTGACGCTGCTGACAGCTATCCTCAGCATTTGGACTGGCTCGGTGAAAGTATCTGCTCAGCAGGTGTATGCCGCTTTGATTGGCCAGGATACCACTTCCACCGCCGCCCGGATTGTGCTGTATACCCGGCTGCCCAGAACCTGCGCGGCCATGCTGGCCGGCGCGGCCCTGGCAGTTTCCGGTGCGGTGATCCAGACAGTGCTGAATAACCCACTGGCATCTCCCGGCGTGATCGGTGTCAATTCCAGTGCGGGACTGGCGGTTGCGCTGGTTTGTGCCGCCGCACCTACCGCCCAGCGGTTTACGCCGCTGGTGGCGTTTCTGGGAGCGCTGGTAGGTGTGATGCTGATTCTGGGATTGTCCCAGGGAACGGGAGCCTCCCGGATGACAGTGGTGCTGGCAGGCGTGGCCATTTCCAATTTGTTCAGCGCAGGAATTGACGGCGTGATTACCCTGGTTCCCGATGCGCTCAATGGCATTACGGATTTCCGCATTGGCGGCTTTACCGGCGTTACCA
>USHP01000197.1 GCA_900554625.1 uncultured Eubacteriales bacterium
CCTTCGACCTGAACACCTGCTCCAAGCGGGGTCTGTCTGAGCGGTTCGACTCCACCATCGGTGCCGGCACCGTGCTGATGCCCTTCGGCGGCAAGAATCAGCTGACTCCCATTCAGGCCATGGTGCAGAAGATCAGCGTGGAGAAGAAGCACACCGACGATTGCTCCTTCATGGCCTTTGGCTACAACCCCTTCATCACCTCCGCTTCCCCCTACCATGGCGCTTACCTGGCAGTGGTGGAATCCGTGTGTAAGCTCATCGCCTCCGGCGCTTCCTTTGAAGATACCTACCTGACCTTCCAGGAGTACTTCGAGCGTCTGGGCAAGGACCCCAGCCGTTGGGGCAAGCCTCTGGCTGCTCTGCTGGGTGCCTTCCAGGCCCAGATGGATCTGGGCATCGCCGCCATCGGCGGCAAGGACTCCATGTCCGGCTCCTTCGAGAAGCTGGATGTGCCCCCCACCCTGGTCTCCTTCGCCGTGACCACTGGCAAGACCCAGGACGTGGTCTCCCCCGAATTCAAGGCCGCGGGTCATACCGTATGCCTGCTGGAAACCGCCAAGGACGCAAACGGTCTGCCGGTAACGGAAGACCTGCTGAAGAATTTCGCCCTGGTGCATGAGCTGCTGCAATCCGGCAAGGCCGTGGCCTGCTACACCCCTGGCATGGGCGGCGTGGCAGAAGCGGTGATGAAGATGGGCTTCGGCAACGGTCTGGGAATGGCCTTTGCTGACGATGTGACTCTGGATACCCTCTTCGGCTACCGTTACGGCTGCTTCGTGCTGGAAATGGCAGAGGGCACCGTAGGCACGGTTCTGGGCACCGTTACTCAGGACGGCAGCTTCTCCTACCACGGAGAAGTTCTGAGCCAGGAGCAGGTGCTGAAGGCCTACGAGGACAAGCTGGAATCCGTCTACAGCTGCAACATCCCCACCCGGGAGCAGAAGATGGAGAACTTCTCCTACGTCGCTTCCCAGCGCAAGGCTCCCGCTGTGAAGGTTGCCAAGCCCAAGGTTCTGATCCCCGCCTTCCCCGGCACCAACTGCGAATACGACTCTGCCAAGGCTGTCCGGGATGCTGGCGCCGAGCCGGAGATCATCGTCATCAACAACCTCTCCGCCGAGGGCATTACCCGCAGCGTAGAGCGCTTTG
This sequence comes from uncultured Eubacteriales bacterium, assembly GCA_900554625.1. Lineage (GTDB taxonomy): Bacteria > Bacillota > Clostridia > Oscillospirales > Oscillospiraceae > Faecousia. The sequence goes on from USHP01000197.1 coordinate 1,150, forward strand.
CCCGGGAACTGAAGGATGCTCAGATGGTATTCATCCCCGGCGGCTTCTCCGGCGGCGACGAGCCTGACGGCTCCGGTAAGTTCATCACCGCCTTCTTCCGCAACGCAGCCATCAAGGAAGGCGTCACCGACCTGCTGGAGAACCGGGACGGCCTGATGTGCGGTATCTGCAACGGCTTCCAGGCTCTGATTAAACTGGGTCTGGTGCCCTACGGCAAGATCATCGACACCGACGAGACCTGCCCCACCCTGACCTTCAACAACATCAGCCGTCACCAGAGCCGGATTGTCCGCACCCGGGTGGCTTCCAACAAGTCCCCCTGGCTGGCCCTGACCAACGTAGGCGATGTGTACAACGTACCCATTTCCCACGGCGAAGGCAAATTCCTGGCTTCCGAAGAGCTGATCCGCCAGCTGGCTGCCAATGGTCAGATTGCCACCCAGTATGTGGACCTGGAAGGCAACGCTACCGCTGATGTGCACTTCAACCCCAACGGCTCTCTGTACGCCATCGAAGGCATCACCTCCCCCGACGGCCGTGTCTTCGGCAAGATGGGCCACAGCGAACGTATCGGCAAGGGACTGTACAAGAACGTTCCCGGCGAATACGACATCCGGATGTTTGAGGCCGCAGTGAAGTACTTCAAGTAAGCAGCAAATCCCCGGGCAGAAATCTGTCCGGGGATTGTCACACAGAAATTGTGGGAGAGCCATCATGGAATATTTTGGTGTATTTGCTTTTGTCCTGGTTATGTGCTATTTTTCCCTTCCCGGCAAGGTAAAAAAGCTGGAGGCAAAAGTGAAACGATTGGAAAAACAAAGGAACGGTGCATACGCTATGTCGAAACTGATGCAGCAGCTGATGGGAAGAACCTGTACCCTCATTTCGGAAAAGGGCCTGTCCATCGCCGGAAAATGTGAATTCACTTGTGAAATCCTGGATTGCGATGAAGAATGGGTCAAAATTCGTCTGGACCAGAAAAAAGGCGGCAAAATCGTGAAGATGATGCGTCTGGAGGACATTGAATCCGTAGAACTGGCAGACGAACAGTAAATAACCTCCTGGAAACAACATAAATCCCCCGGGCAGCATTTTTGCTGTCCGGGATTTTTTATTCCAAAATGGAAAGGACGCTTGACATTTGAAAATGCCATGCTATACTGGAGCTACGGAAAGGAAACTTTCCATATGAAAGGAGGGTCCCATGAAAAACCGACTGGAGCAGCTACGCAAGCAGCGGGGAATCAAGCAGGAAGATCTGGCCGCTGCCCTGGAGGTATCCCGCCAGACCATCGGCTCTTTGGAAAACGGCCGGTATAATCCGTCCATCTTGTTGGCCTTCAAAATCGCTCGCTATTTCCAAATGTCCATTGAAGAAATCTTTATTTATGAGGAGGACGAATCATGAAATCGAAGATCACAAACTCTGTAGCCATGATTCTCGGTTTGTTATTGCTGGTGACTGGCCTATTCCTGCCGAAAATAGGCGCTGTTCTCCAGGACGTAAGGCTTGCGCTACCATATATTTGCATGGGCGTTGGCTGCGGCCTGTTCAGTCATGGGATGGGGAATCTGATTTCCCAGCGGGCTCTGCGCAATGATCCGGAGCTGAAGAAAAAGCTGGATATCGAAAAGAAGGATGAGCGCAATATCGCCATTATGAATCAGGCCAAGAGCAAGGCATTTGATGCAATGACTTTTGTTTTCAGTGCTTTGATGCTTTGCTTTGCCCTGATGGGAGTGGATGTGATTCCTCTTCTTCTGCTTGTCTTCGCTTATCTGCTTGTTCACGGCCTGGTTCTTTACTACCGTTTTCAGCTTGAAAAAGAAATGTAACAGCAAAAAATCCCTCCTGGCCAGATATCTTCCGGTCAGGAGGGAATCTTGTCTTCATCAGATTACCGAACGTACTCGATAATCACCCGGCGGTTGGGTTCTACGCCGGTGGAATGGGTGGTGATGTTCTCCATATCCTGCAGTGCAGCGTGGATCACATGCCGCTCATAGGCGTTCATGGGCTCCAAAGTGGTGCGGCGGCGGGCCTTCAGCACCTGCTGGGCCTTCTTACGGGCATAGCGGCGCAGGCTTTCCTCCCGCTTTTCCCGGTAGCACTCTGCGTCTACGTTGATACGGATGTGGCCGTCCAGATCCCGGTTGATGGTGTAGTTGGCCAGGTGCTGAATGGCATCCAGGGTATCGCCCCGGCGGCCGATCAGGTAACCCAAGTCATCGCCTACCAGATCAATCTTGTATGTATTGCCCTCTACCTTCCAGCAGTGGGGCACGGCCTTGGAATCCATATGCTCCAGCAGGCCCTTCAGGAACAGCTCAATCTTCTCCTCGGTGGAGCCGCTTTCCGCAGGGGCGTACACCTTGGGTTCGGCCTTCACCTTGGCGGGCTTGGGCTCCTTGGGGGTCTTGGGAGGCTTGGGTGCTTCCGGCTTCTTCTCAGCCTTGGGAGCGGGCTTGAGCTTGTCTGCCTTGGGCTCCTGGGCAGCCGGTTCCGGCTTGGGCATTTCCTTGGGCTGCTCCGGCTTCTTCACCGGGGCGGCAGCCTTGGGCTTGGAACGGGAAGCGGAGCTCAGGGCCACCTTGGGTGCTTCCGGCACCGGGTCCGGAGCCTCGTAGCTGACCTGCACCTTGGCAGGCTGTGCGCCGAAGCCCAAGAAGCCTGCCTTTGCCTGCTGCAGAACCGTAACAGACACACTGTCCCGATCCAGTCCCAGCTGGGTCAGGGCCGCCTCAATGGCCAGGTCAATGGTTTTGCCGGTGGTAACAATGGTCTTTTCCATAGCTTATTCCTCCGTAGGCTTTGCAGCGTAGCGGTTGGGATCATAGCTGCGGCCCTTGCAGTAAGGACGATCGGCAATACCGGAGAGGGTGGTCTTTTCTTCCTCTTCCTCCAGGATGCCCTTTCTGGCAGCATATTCCTTGGCGGCAGCCGCCTTGGCAGCCTGTTCCTGGTCACGCTGCTGCTTCTGCAGCTTCTTCTTGCTGGTATTGGTGGTGATGCCGTCGGGGTTGGCAGCCCGGCGCTCGGCACGGATGCGCTCC
>USHP01000198.1 GCA_900554625.1 uncultured Eubacteriales bacterium
CCGTGGTGGCCATCGGCGATCCTCTTGGGGTGGAATTCCGGGGCACCTACACCGACGGCATTATCTCCGGCATTGACCGGGATGTGGATATGGACGGACGGACCATGACCTTGCTGCAGACCAACGCCGCTCTGAACTCCGGTAACTCCGGCGGCCCCCTGATTAATTGCTACGGTCAGGTTATCGGAATCAACACCATGAAAATCGGCGCCTTTACCGACAAGGCCGGTGTAGAGGGTCTGGGCTTCGCCATTCCCAGCACCACGGTAAAAACCATCGTCGATCAGCTGATCTCCCAGGGCTACGTCTCCGGTCGTCCTACCTTGGGCATCAGCGGTGAAGGACTTTCCAGTTTTTACCAGCACTATTACCGGATGCCTGCAGGACTCTATATCACCCAGGTTTCCCAGTCCAGCGAAGCCTACGAAAAAGGTGTGGAGGAAGGAGACCTGCTTCTGAGCATCAACGACACCCCTGTTACCAGCATGGATGATCTGAAATCCACCATCTTCAGCTGTGAGGTCGGCCAGACGGTACAGGTTGCCATCTACCGGGGCGGACAGCAGTATCTGCTGGAACTGACCCTGGAAGAGGACAGAGGATAGAAACGCAATTTTTGCGAAACAATCGAGGTTAGAGTATGGAACCAATTTATCAACAGGATTTTGAAATCACCGACGCCTATGTGGACCGCTACGGCCGGCTGAAGCCCTCCACCATTTTGTACTTTGCCCAGGAGGTAGCCGGACAGCACTGTATGGAGCTGGCCCTGGACTATGAAACCCTGGCCCGTCAGCGGCTGTTCTGGGCCGTGACCCGGCATCGGGTTCAGGTCAGCCGGATGCCCATGGTGGGAGAAACGCTGCACATCGAAACCTGGCCCATGCCCACCACCCGGGTGGCTTATCCCCGGAGTATGGTGGCCTACGACAGCCAGGGCCGGGAGTGTTTCCGCTCCATCAGCCTGTGGGTGCTGATGAATCTGGACACCCGGAACATGATTCTGCCCGGCAAGAGCGGCATCAGCGTAGTGGGCACCCTTCGTGGCAACGAACTGGCCAGCCCCACGGGACTGATGGCAAAGCCTTTGGGCAGCCATCGCCAACGGCCGGTATGCTTCACCGATCTGGACCGGAACGGCCACATGAACAACACCCGCTACTTAGACTGGATTGACGATCTTCTGCCCAGTCCCTTCCACGCAGAGCACACCATGAAAGAATGCACCGTCTGCTATTTAAGCGAAGCCCGGGAGGGTCAGGACCTGAATCTGCAATGGGATTTTGTAGACGGCGGCGCGCTCCAGGTGGACGCTCACCGGAAAAATAACGAGGACAAGGACGAGCGCATCTTCTCCGCCCGGATTTTGTTTGACTGATGTTTTTCGTTGTTATGTAAATCATGTGAAACTCCACAGCTTTTGTCGAAGCTGTGGAGTTTTTTTGACAGGCAGGTCAGAACCCAGGATTTTCCAAGGGTTTTTCTGTCGACAGCTGTGGAAAAACCTGTGGAGATTGTGGAAAACTCCTGTGAATAACTGAAATCCCCCTTGTGGAGTAAATGCGTTATGTTAACTTATAGTGCCCGGAAATGGCGGTCATTTGTACATTTCGCACATACATTTTCCAGTTGCTTCCAGTCTTTTTCCAGCCTAATCTAGTAAAAACTGCCAAGTTTTGTTTTTCCACAGCCTGCCCGGAATTTTTCGGGTATTTTCTTTTTTCACAAAAAATGTTAGGATGGTTGTAACCTTTCTCCTTCCCAAACTTACTTTCAGGGTGAGCAACAAAAAGAAAGGACGTGACAACCGTGGACGATGCGAATATTCTTCGATTGTACTTTGCCCGGGATGAGCAGGCCATCCAGGAAACCGACCGGGCCTACGGCCACAAGCTCTATGCCCTGTCCCAGCGGATTCTGAGCAGCCGGGAGGATGCCCAGGAAAGCGTGAACGATACCTACCTGCAAACCTGGCGCAGCATTCCACCCAAGAAACCCCGGTATTTTTATGCGTTTCTGGCAGCCATCTGCCGCAACCTCTCCCTGAATCATCTGGACTGGAATCTGGCCGCCAAGCGAAAGGCGGAGGTGGTATCCTTAAGCCAGGAGATGGAGCTGTGTATTCCGGACAGACGGCAGGAAGATCACATGGAGTCGCGGCAGCTGCGGCAGATTCTGGAAAGCTTCCTGGACGCGCTTCCCAAGGAGCACCGGCTGATTTTCCTGCGGCGGTATCTGTACATGGACACCATCGCCGAAATTGCTGCCCGGTACGGTCTGAGTGAAAGCAATGTCAAAACTCGGCTGCACCGTACTCGGGAAAAGCTGCGTATCTTCTTGCAGCAGGAAGGAGTCTATCTATGAACGGAAAAGATTTGATCACAGAGCTGGGGAATATCCATGAAAAATACTACATGGAAGCGGAAACCGGCACATTTTCCACCACTCACAGGCTTCGCCGTCCCCTGCTCCTGGCCGCCCTCATTGCCCTGATGCTGCTGCTTGTAGGATGCGGCATTGTATACATGCTGAAAATGCAGAATCTGAAACTTGGTCAGTCCCAAGTCATTGAGCAGCGTTGGGACAAGGAGCATCACACCCTGGTAGAGCAGACGGTTTCCCAGCAGACCCTGACCCTCAGCGGCTTGAAAGGCACCCCCAGCTATCAGGCAGCCCAGGAATGGTACGAATTTGAACAGACCTATGACCCGGATCATAAGATCATCAATTCTACACGGGACAATATTCCGGAGTTCCCGGAGAAATACGATTTCTACAATCCCTATTCCCAGGAAATGGTTGACAAAATTGATGAAATCTGCAATAAATACAACTTAAAGCTTATTGAGAATCCGGTACAAGCCCAAAGTACAAAAGCCTTGCTGGAATACCTGGGCATTGACAGCATTCTGCTGCCCGATGCGCCTGCCCAAGCATCTATGGATACTGCATCCTATTTTGAATGCGGTTACTTCTACTCCGGTGTGACCTTTCAGATGGGAGAGGGTGAGGACGCCTGGCCTTTCCACAGTATGATGAATTACATCTACTGCCCCAAGGATTGTTTCAACAATGAGCTATATCATTTGACCGGCGATGACTGGCAGGAACGGAACTACCTGACAAAGTCCGGGCGGGAGGTTCTGATTCTTCGCTCTGCCTCGAACTGGGACAGCTGGGTGTTCTGCGACGTGGGCAACGCCACCGTTGCGCTTCAGATAGAAACCATCAACCAAGTCCATACGGATCAAAACGGATATCCGGAAGTGATGGAAACTCCCATGACCGATGAACAGCTCAATCAGATTCTGGATACCATAAACTTTAACCTGGAACCGCATCCCGGTGACCCTTCCATTCTGGAAGGTCAGAAATCCAGCACCGATCTGTCCCAGACCCAGAATGGTTATACCGTTGAAGTAAAGCAGGTCATCACAGACGGTAATCAAGTATCCATTACCCTGGGAATGACTGCTCCGGAAGATGTGGACCTGGAACAATATTTGCCGGAAGTCGGGTCTGATAGCCATATTTCTTTTTATTCTTTGCGTTTTACCCCCCTCACAGATTCCCAATTTTTTGGCGGAAGTACCAACTACATTGCCAAAGCAGACAATGATGGCAAGGCCAACACGGTTGACTTTTCTGTCATCATACAGGGAAATGTGGAAAACGGTATCGCATTTCCGGAAGGTACTGTCTGCAATCTATACCTGCAAGACCTGTTTGTGGAGGTCCGGAATGAAGAATCTCACCAATTTGAAATGCTTTGGTCCATGGAAGGTATCTGGAATTTCGACATTACCCTGGACAAAGGAGACTGGCGGGCACTGGAATTTATCAGCGACCCCATCACCACAAAATCAAACGCCGGCCAGGATGAGAGCGGCAACACCATATTCCAGGACGTGACCATTACCGCTGTGACACTCAAAGGATTCAGCGGAACCTTTACCGGCAAACAGGAACACGGCAATCTGGATTTTATCGATTTCCCTGCCGGAAAATTCCCCACGGTGGTATTGAAAGACGGAACAGAAATCAAATTAATCGGTTATTCCAATATGGTTTATTCCAGCATTTATTATTCCGAAAAGGAAAATACCCTGATCCCCCTGGACGAAGTAGACCATCTGGTGTTAGAGCCCGGCGGAAACAGCCAATTTGGGCTCAACTGAAATCGCCAATCTGA
>USHP01000199.1 GCA_900554625.1 uncultured Eubacteriales bacterium
GTCGGCAGACGACGAGGAAGAGGAGGCAGAGGACTGATGGCACTGAAAAAAAAGGCCCACGGCCAGCTCATCGTCCTGTCCGGACCCTCCGGCGTGGGCAAGAGCACAGTGCTCACCGCCCTGCTGGAATCCCGGAAATAAGCAATCCCCCCGTGGAACAGAACCGTTCCACGGGGGTTTCTTCTGGAAATCAGACTTCCATCCTGGATTCCAGCACCATATTCTCCCCGATCATGGGGTGAATCAGTTCCAGCCTCTTTGCGCAGAGCATCTGGCTTTTCAGACCCAGCTGCTGAGACAGGGCCTGAGACTGAAAACTACCGTACTGCGGGTCGCCCAGAATAGGAAAGCCCCGCCAGGCACAGTGCAGCCGCAGCTGGTGGGTGCGCCCGGTCACCGGCTCCAGGGCCAGCTTGCAGATCTCCCCCCGCCGCTCCAGCACCCGAAACCGGGTCACGGAAGGCTTTCCGTCAGGCCGAATCTCCCGCAGCAGACTGGGCAGGGGTTTGCGGGCAATGGGAGCGTCGATGACCCCCTTCTCTTCCTCCGGCCAGCCGAAAGTCAGGGCGTGGTAGGTTTTCTGAATAGGCACCTGCTGAAGCAGATTATGGACATGGGCATTTTTTGCCAGCAGCACAATGCCGAAGGTATCCCGGTCCAGCCGGGTCATGGGATGGAAGGCCCCGCTGTGCCCGGTTTTCTGATAATATCCGTAAACCAGGTTTGCCAGGGTCCCGGTGTTCTGGGAATGGGACGGATGAACCAGCATCCCGGCAGGCTTGTCCACCGCCAGGAGGAAATCATCCTCGTAAAGAACCGTCAAAGCCCCATCCTCCGCCGGGTAATCCGGTACTGCTTCTTCCCAGGAGACGGTGATGATATCCCCAGGCTGAACCGGATAGTTGGTTCTCTGGGGCACCCCATTGACCCGGATGCCGTCGCCCCATTTGTACTTGTTCATCAGTCCTGCGGACATCCGCAGCTCCCCCAGCAGAAACGACGACAGTTTTCCCTCCCGCTGGGCCGTCCATTTCAGTTCCATCGCCATCCCTCCAATGGAAAAACCCTGCTGAAAATTCAGCAGGGTTTCTTTTGCTTAGTTCAGAGCAGCCTTAGCCTTCTCCACGACAGCAGCGAAAGCAGCTGCGTCCTGGATAGCCATCTCGGACAGGCTCTTGCGGTTCATCTCGATGCCGGCCTTCTTGATGCCGTTCATGAAGGTGGAGTAGTTCATGCCGTAGGGAGCGACGGAAGCGCTGATACGGGTGATCCACAGACGACGGTAATCACGCTTCTTCAGCTTGCGGCCCTTGAAAGCGTAGTTGCCGGACTTCATGACCTGCTGCTTGGCCATCTTGAAGTGCTTGGACTTGGAACCCCAATAGCCCTTAGCCAGCTTCAGGGTAGCATTTCTTCTCTTGCGCGTCATCATTGCGCCTTTAACTCTTGCCATTTTTCGTATCCTCCTTCTGCCTTACTTGTAGGGAATCATCTTCTTGATTGCGTCGATATTGGTCATATCGGCGTAAGCGGTAGCACGCAGATGGCGGGTACGCTTGGTGGTCTTCTTGGTCAGGATGTGGCTCTTGTAAGCGTGCGCTCTCTTAACCTTACCGGTCTTGGTCAGGTTGAATCTCTTCTTTGCACCGCTATGGGTCTTCAGCTTGGGCATAGGTGGTTCTCCTTCCGTTGTCTTTTGTATAAAGTATGAAATACTTACTTGCTATTTTTGGGGGTCAGGAACATCGCCATGAAGCGGCCTTCCAGTTTGGGATTCTTCTCCGTGGTGGCGATCTCAGCGCAGTCCTGGGCAAAGTCCATGAGCAGCTTTTCACCCAGATTGGTGTGCGCCATCTCACGGCCGCGGAAGCGGACACTGACCTTCACCCGGTTGCCGTCGCTCAGGAACTTCTGGGCCGCACGGACCTTGGTATCAAAGTCGTTGGTATCGATGCTGGGACTCATACGGATTTCCTTGATTTCCACAACCCGCTGGTTTTTCTTGGCTTCCTTTTCCCGCTTCTTCTGATCGAAGCAGAACTTGGAATAATCCATAATCTTGCAGACGGGAGGGACGGCATTGGGAGAAATCTTCACCAGATCCATGCCCTGTTCTTCTGCCATGGCATTGGCCTGGGCGGCGGACATAATGCCCAGCTGGGCACCGTCGGCACCGATGAGGCGAATCTCCTTGTCCCGGATCTCCTCGTTGAGCTGATGATCTAACTTTGCGATGGTAAGCACCTCCAGATAAACAACAAAAAAGCGGATGCCAAAGCATCCGCACAATTCGCAGCATCTCCCATAAGTGGGGAACGTGGAATATGAACCGTTTTGCACAAGCTTACGGTGAGGCGGATGTTCAGCCTTCTTTATTACCCGAGCATTTTATCACAGGTATTCGGACTTGTCAAGGCCTTTTCCGAAAAAATCGGTTAAATCCGAATTTTCCCCGCCTGACGGAATATCTTATGCCCCAGCTGGGTAGGATTATTCCAGCTACCCCACAATGGTTCCCGGTTCCCCGGTAAAGGCCGAGAGAACCTCCAAGGGAATGCCGAATTCCCGGGCCAGTTCCACACTGCGGTCATGGAGCACCTGAGCGCCGTTTTCGATGAGGCCCAGCATCTTTTCATAGCTGATCCGCCCAAATCGGACCGCATCCGGATACATCCAGGGGTCCCGGTCGTAAACACCGTCTACATCGGTAAAGATCTGGCATTTGTCTGCGTGCAGGTACCCCGCCAGGGCAACCGCCGTGGTATCCGAGCCGCCCCGGCCCAGGGTGGTAATGTCTCCCTCCGGGTCAAGCCCCTGAAAGCCTGCCACCACCACGATTTTTCCCCCATCCAGCTCCTGCCGGATGCGGTGGGTGTCCACGCTTACGATTCTGGCATTGCCATGAACGCCGTCGGTGGCAATCCCTGCCTGCCAGCCGGTCATGCTCACTGCCGGGTAGTCCATGGCGCCGATGGCCATGGCCATCAGTCCTGCCGACATCTGTTCCCCGGCGGCAAGGTAAGCGTCCATCTCCCGGGCGGCACCCCGCCGGTTGATCTGGGTGGCCTTTTCTATCAGCAAGTCCGTGGTTTCCCCCTGGGCGGAGACCACCACGACCACCTGATTTCCCTGCCGGGCCAGCCCCACCGCTCTGTGGGCGGCGCTGCGAATGCGCTGGGCATCCGCCAGGGATGTTCCTCCGTATTTCTGTACGATCAGCATATCGATCCCTCCCAGGCTATCGTATGTCATCCCGGGGCGAATGGTGACGAACCCCCATTCCTTCCCGGTTTCGGCACAAAAAACTGCCGCCCGGAGGCAGCAGTCTTTCAGACATCCTGTTTGCTATCTTATCCGGCCAGAACTTCCGCCTTCACCACGCCAGGGAATGCCTGGAGCTGGTTGAGCAGTTCTTCCAATGTCACCGTCAAGTCCATGGTCTCGGCAGAGATCGTCACCACCGCGGTGCCGTTGGTCGGCACGATGGAGTTGATGGTAATGATGTTGGCTTTGGCACTGGCAAAGACATGCAGAAGCTCAGACAGCAGTCCCGGCTCATCGTGGAGCAGCAGCTGGAAGGTGATAATCCGCCCCGTCATCATATTCTGAAACGGCAAAACCGAATCCCGATACTTATAAAAGGCACTGCGGCTGATATCCGTCATCCGGGTAGCCTCGTTGACAGTGGATGCCTCCCCAGTGGACAGCAGGCGTTTCGCCTCTGCAACCTTCAAAAACACCTCCGGCAAAGCAGATGCCTCAACGATGTAATATTTGGGTTTTGTCATCCTGGTTGACCTCCTAAAGGTTTTCTAATTGTATGTACTAGAGCAACATTTGTTTTTCCAGTAAGTATTGTAGCATAGATTCCTAAAAAAGCAACCCCAATTTCACAGGAAAGGAGGAAATTTTATGCTACCCGGAATCAAAAAAGTTCTGTCTCTTCTGACAGTGTTTCTCATCGTCTGGTTCGCCCTGCGCTACCTGCTGCCCCTGTTTTCTCCCTTCCTGCTGGGAACCCTCCTGGCGCTGGCAGCGGAGCCTTTGGTATCCTCCCTGCAAAAATACGGCCGCATCCCCCGGGGAATCAGTTCCGGGATCGGGGTGAGTATGGCCTTTTGCATTGTGGCCATGCTGCTGCTTTTGCTGTGCGCCTTCCTGGTGCGGGAGCTGGG
>USHP01000200.1 GCA_900554625.1 uncultured Eubacteriales bacterium
ATACCCACACTGCGTCGCAGCTGCTGCCGGTTCATATTCCGGGTGTTGACCCCGTCGAGCAGGATTTCTCCACCGTCCGGGTCGTAGAAGCGCATCAGAAGGTTAATGAAGGTGGTCTTTCCGCAGCCGGTGGGGCCGACGATGGCCACCCGCTGTCCAGGTTTTACGGACAGGTTGAAGTCACCAATCAGGGGCTTTTCCGGGTCATAGGAAAATTGCAGATCGTGAATATCCACAGCGCCATGGATTTCTTCCGGGCACTGGGGATGTTCCGGCTCCGGCGTTCTTGCCGGGGTTTCCAGCAGTTCAAAAACACGGCCGGAGCAGGCGAGGGCATTTTGCAGTTCTGTCACCACACCGGAAATTTCGTTGAAGGGCTTGGTGTATTGATTGGCGTAGCTTAAAAAGCTGGTCAGATTGCCTACGGTGATGCCGCCGCCAATGGCGATCAAAGCACCGGTAAGCCCTACACCGGCATAAGCCAGAGCATTGACAAACCGGGTGCAGGGATTGACCAGGGAAGAGAAGAAGATTGCCCGCAGGGATGCCTTTTGCAGCCGGTCATTGATTTCGTCAAACTGTTCCAAAGAGGCTGCCTCGTGGCCAAAAGCCTGCACCACTTTAATATTACCGATGGTTTCATCAATCAGACCGGTCTGCTCGCCCCGGGTCAGGGTTTGCAGCCGGAACATGGAGTAGGTGCGTGTGGCAATGAAATTGGCAACCACCAGGGAAAGCGGTGTAATGCATACCACAACCAATGCCGTTCCCCAGTGCAGCCGTACCATGAAAATCAGAGTGCCCAAAATGGTCATCACACCGGTAAACAGCTGGGTAAAGCCCATCAGCAGGCCATCGGCGAAGGTATCCACGTCCGCGATGACCCGGCTGACCAGATCGCCCTGGGGATGCTTGTCCAGGTAGGAAAGAGGCAATACCTGAATGTGACGGAAGGCTTCATCCCGGATGTCCCGGGTCACCTGATAGGTCATCCGGTTGCACAGTTCATTCATCACCCACTGGGCAAGAGCGGCAACTGCGGCGCAGAGAACCACCTGCCCCAGATACATACCCATGGCAGAAAAGTCCACCTGGCCCTGGTCTACAATGCAGTCAATGGCATTGCCCACCAGAATGGGGATGTACAGGCTCATGACCACATTGACGGTTGCCAGAATCACGGTAGCGGCTAGGGCAGGCCAGTACCGGCGAATGCGGTAAAGGACTTTTTTCAGCGTTACCATTTGATTAGCCATTTGCCTTCACCTCCTTGGGAAACTGGGAATAGTAGATTTCCTGATACACCGGGCACTGCTGCAAAAGCTGGTCGTGAGTGCCTTTTCCTACCAGCACGCCATCATCCAGCACCAAAATTTCATCGGCAAACCGGACGGAAGCTGCCCGCTGGGATACCAGGAAGGTGGTGGGGGGATTTTTCATATTGCGGATTGCAATGCGCAGATTGGCGTCGGTGGCATAGTCCAGGGCGGATGCGCTGTCATCGAGAATCAGGATTCTCGGTTTGCGCACCAGTGCCCGGGCAATGGCTAGACGCTGACGCTGTCCGCCGGAGAAATTCAGACCGCCCTGTTCCACTTCTGCGTCCAGTTCTCCTTCTTTGTCCTTGACCACTTCTCTTGCCTGAGCCGTTTCCAGTGCGGCCCACAGATCATCGTCCGAGGCGTTTTCATTGCCCCAGAGCAGATTCTGCCGGATGGTTCCCTGGAACAGTACGGACTTTTGGGGCACTACGCCAATGGCCCGTCGCAGGGAAACCATGTCGTAAGATGCGGCAGCTTCACCATCCAATAATACCTGCCCGCTGACGGCATCGTAAAGTCTGGGAATCAGATTGACCAAAGTGGTCTTGCCGGAACCGGTGCCGCCGATGATACCAATAGTCTTCCCCGGCTCCGCAGTGAAGCTGATATGTTCCAGAGAAGGACTGGAAGCGCCGGAATATTGGGCAGAAACATCCCGGAATTCCACGTTTCCGGTAAGATGCTCTGCGCTGCGGCTTCCGTTTTCCTGGCTGCTCTTCAGTTCCAGTACAGAGGAAACCCGGTTGGCACAGGCAAGGGACTTGGTTATGGTAATGACCAGATTTGCCATTTTGATCAGCTCTACCAGAATCTGAGACATGTAATTATAAAGAGCAATCACCAGGCCCTGGGTCAGAAGACCGTTTTCTACCTTGATGGCTCCCACCCGCACCAGAATCACCACTGCCAGGTTAATGATTACATAGGTCATAGGATTCATCAGTCCGGAGATCCGACCGGCGGAAACCTGGTTGACCGTCAGATTCTGGGTGCTGTTTTCAAAGGATGCAATCTCGCTGTCCTCCTTGCAGAAGGCCCGCAATACCCGCACGCCGGTAAGATTCTGCCGGGTGGCGGAAGTCACCCCATCCAAGGCAGCCTGAACCCGCTTGTACATCGGAATGGTAATCAGCATGATGCCGAATACCACCAGGCAGAGAACCGGAATCACGCCCACAAACACTAGTGCCGCCTGAAAATCAATGGTAAAGGCCATAAACATGGCACCGAATACCACAAAAGGGGAGCGCAGCAGCAGACGCAGGGTCAGATTCACACCGTTTTGCACCTGATTGATATCAGAGGTCATCCGGGTAATCATGGTGGAGGTACCCACCTGGTCAATCTGGCTGTAGCTCAGGCCCAGAATGTGCTTGAGCACCGCATGGCGCAGCTTGGTGGAAAATCCCACCGCTGCCACTGCGGAAAAATATTGGGCGGAAACAGACATAATCAGGCCCACAATTCCCAGCCCCACCATTATCAGGCACATTTTGACAACATACCCCTGGTCGCCGCTGGAAATGCCCTGATCCACAATCCGAGCCACCACCAGTGGGACAATCAGCTCAAAGGCCGCTTCCAAAAGTTTGAACAGCGGCCCCAGTATGCATTCTCTTTCATAGCCTTTCAAATACGGTAAAAGCTTTTTCAATCCGATCACCTCACAAATACTGGTAGGATTATACTCCTTTTTCTTCCAAAATGCAACGTGACATGGTGGAAGAAAAAGAAACTTTTTCCTTCTGTCTTGACAAATATGATATGCTAAAAGGTAGAAAACCATAGTGTTGGGAAGATGAAAATGAAACGACTGATTCGCCTTTTGATTGGCCTGATGCTGCTTGGCCTGCTGAGCGGCTGTGCTGAAAGCGGTTCCAATGCCCAGGTGGCGGCAACTACGCTGCCGGTGTATGACTTTACGCTGCGCCTGTGCCAGGGAACGCCCATCACCGTTACCCGTCTGGTGACGGAGCAGGTGTCCTGCCTGCATGATTATTCGCTGAATGTCCGCCAGGTCCGGGCGGTGGAGAAAGCCGAGATGGTTGTGATTTCCGGTGCCGGGCTGGAGGAATTTCTGGGGGATCTTCTGCTGGATGCTCCAATTGTGGATGCCTCCCAGGGAATCACCTTGCTTTGCCCGGAGGAGGACCAGGAAGGCCACGATCATGATGACGGGCATCATCACGAGGAAGACCCCCACATCTGGCTGTCCCCGGAGAATGCAAAGCGAATGGCGCAGAATATCTGCACAGGGCTTTCTGAACAATATCCGAAGTATGCTCAGACCTTTGCCCAGAATTTAACCGGTTTGCAGGAAGATTTGGATGCGCTGCTGCAATATGGAAAGCAGCAGCTGGAAACGCTGGCCTGTCGGGAGCTGATTACGTTCCATGATGGATTTTCCTATTTCGCCCAGGCATTTGATCTGACCATTCTGGAAGCGGTGGAAGAGGAATCCGGAAGCGAAGCTTCTGCCAAAGAACTGATTCACCTGATTGAAGAGGTAGAACATCACAGCCTGCCTGCGGTTTTTACGGAAAAAAGCGGCAGCGATTCTGCTGCGAATGTGATTTCCCGGGAAACCGGCTGCGCAGTCTATACCCTGGACATGGCCATGGCTGGGGACAGCTATTTTGATGCCATGTACCATAATATTGATACCATAAAGGAGGCACTGCAATGAACTTTCCTCATCACGGCGGTTCCTGCGGCCATTCCTGCTGCCTGCGGGTGGAAAATCTGTCGGTAAAAATCGGAGCAGACCCGATTTTGACGGATATCAACCTGCATGTCCACTGCGGGGAGGTGGTGGCGCTGATCGGCCCCAACGG
>USHP01000201.1 GCA_900554625.1 uncultured Eubacteriales bacterium
TTTCGATGGTTTCTCCCAAAATACGGGAAAGAGTGGTTTCCAGCTTTCCCTGTATGGTATCGTCTTTGCCTGGCAGCCGCTGCCATCCCCGGTAACGGGTGCCGTCATAACAAAGATCAAGCCGCAGATTCCGCATAATTTTCCATTTCCTCTCTGGCCTCCCGCTCGGTATCTGCCGAGAACAGGAATTTCCCACTGATATCATATACCTGAACATGTCCGCCCACATAACGCATCTGATACATTGTCATCAACCTTTCTAGTTGCTTCGTGATGACAGTATATCGAATAATTTGTACAATAAAACGGACTGATTCGCCGGTAGTTTTTCGTTTTATTCTGACTTATGTAAATTTCACCGATTCTTTTGTAAAATCCCCAAGAATCCTGTAGACAGGCCACCTTTTCCGTGCTAGAATACCTGAGAATTATGAAAGGACGGGATTTCCAATGCAACGCAAACTCGCTGCAACCCAGATTACGGAAGGCGTGATCTGGAAGCAGCTGCTGAATTTTTTCTTTCCGATTCTTTTGGGTACATTCTTTCAGCAAATGTACAACACTGTGGACACCATTATCGTCGGACGATATGTGGGTACCCAGGCGCTGGCTGCCGTTGGTTCCACAGCGGCGCTGATCAACCTGATTAACGGTTTCTTCATCGGTCTGAGTACCGGCGCAACGGTATTGCTTTCCCAGTTTTATGGCGCTGACAATCGGCAAGGTGCCCGGGACGCACTGGATACCGGTATGGCTTTATCCGGCGTACTGGGCATTCTGACCACATTTGTGGGCGTGTTCTTTGGCCCTGCCGTTCTGCGCTTGATGCACACACCGGAAAACTGCATGGTGGATGCTCAGAACTATGTCCGCATCTATTTCTGCGGTGCAATTGCATCCATGATCTACAACATGGGGTCCGGTATTCTGCGGGCCATGGGCGACTCCCGGCGGCCGCTGATCTTTTTGATCGTTGCCTGCTTTGTCAACATTGTGATGGACCTTGTCTGTGTCGTGTCACTGGATATGGGCGTGGCAGGCGCAGCCATTGCAACCGTCGGCTCCCAGGTCGTCAGCGCTGTGCTGGTTGTGCTGGTTCTGCTCCGTCTGCCGGAGGATTACCGGCTCAGATTCAGACAGCTGCGTATGGACAGAGGTTTGCTGCAGCGCATCCTCTATGTGGGCATTCCCGCAGGATTGCAGTTTATCACCTTTGACCTGGCCAATGTGCTGATTCAGTCCGGCATCAATTCCTTTGGTGACGTAACCGTAGCCGCCTGGACAGCCTATGTAAAAACAGATGCTCTGACCTGGCAGGTATCCGGCGCCTTCGGCGTATCCATAACCACGTTTGTAGGTCAGAACTTTGGTGCCCAAAAGTACAGCCGCATCCGCAAAAGTGTCTGGGTCTGTATGGGCATGAGCGTCAGCCTCATTGCTGTCCTCAGCGCCATTGTGATTTTCTTCCGCAGTTTCATCCTGGGAATCTACACCACAGATCCCGAAGTCATCCGGGTCGGTGCTTATGTGATGCTGTGGATTATCCCCTTCAACGCCATCTTCATGCCGGTGGAAGTCTTTGCTGGAGCCATGCGCGGCACTGGGTATTCCATTATGCCCACGGTAATTACCTGTACCTGTGTATGCCTGTTCCGGATCGTATGGGTCTTCACAGCGGTAAAACGCTGGCACCAGATAGAAATGCTGGCACTGGCTTATCCCATCAGCTGGGTACTGTGTTCCACCGTATTTACCATCGCGTACTTCCGGGGAACATGGTTGCATAAACGTATTGCCGAAATCGGTCTGGAACCAGAAAAATAGTGAGTTAAGGCACAGAATTGACAGGAAACTGGAACAATTCTGTGCCTTCGTCTTACCGTTTTACCTTAGCATCCAGCCACTGGCTGATGTCTTCAAAAATTTCTTCTCTATTGATTTCGTTGAGAATTTCATGGCGGCACAGTGGGTAAATTCGCACAGATACATCCGTAAGTCCGGCATTCCGGAACGCTTCGGCAGCCTTTTGAACACCTTTTCCGTAATTTCCCACCGGGTCATCTCCTCCGGCAATGAAAAACACCGGAAGATCTTTGCGCATAGCCGCCAAATGATTCGGCTGCTCCACAAAGTGAATGCCTTGCACCAAATCCCGAAGCAAGCCGGCGCTGGCAGTAAAGCCGCACAAAGGATGGGCGATATAAGCATCCACGATCTCGGCTTCCCGGGACAACCAATCATAGGTGGTTCTGGGATGCTCTACTTTCCGGTTATAACTGCCAAACACCAAATTCTGCAAGGCTTGGCTGGGTTTGGTTTCATTCCCTCGACTGCAAACCATCTCCATTACCTTGCTCAGTGCAGGCAAGGCAAAGGCTGGCTGCCAGCCGGTTCCGCAGATGATGGCAGCTGAAATACCGCTGTCCGGGTATTTGCAAAGGATGGTTCGGGCCATGAAAGACCCCATGGAGTGGCCAAACAGCACATAAGGCAGATTGGGGTACCGGGCTCGGGTATCCTGCAGCAGCCGGTATGTGTCCTCCACCGCAGTAAGCCAGCCGCCGTGGAAATATCCCCGAATACCTCCTCCATTGATGGACTGTCCGTGACCCATATGGTCTTCCGCTACCACTACATATCCCAGCTCGGTCAGATACCGGGCGAACTCATCATAACGCTCCACAAATTCGGCAATGCCGTGGACAATTTGCAGCACTGCTTTCGGTTCCCCTTGGGGCAGCCACCTGTAACCGTGAATTTTACCCATCCCCTGGGAAGCATACCAGAAATCCTCGCCCATGGAGATTACCCCACTACTTCGTATCCAGCGTCGGTGATTGCCTGCTTCAGTGCGGCAGTATCTGCCGTTCCGGTGACGGTAACAGTTTTGGCTTCCAGATTTACCACTGCATCGGTGGTGCCCGGAACGGCCTTACATGCCTTCTCCACCGCGGCCTTACAGTGATTGCACATCATACCATTAACCTTGATTACAGTTTCCATTGTGGATTCCTCCTGTGTGATAATTTTACAGGCTTGTGCCTGAAGAGTTGCCTGCACTGCGGTTTTTGACTGGAATAGCCGCAAACGCAGAGCATTGGATACGACAAAGACGCTGCTCAAACTCATGGCCGCTGCCCCCAGCATGGGACTAAGCTGCAGGCCAAAGGGAATATACAGCACACCGGCAGCAATGGGGATGCCCAGACAGTTATAGAAGAATGCCCAGAACAGATTCTCCCGGATATTACGGATGGTAGCCTTGCTCAAGGCAACGGCTCCGCTGACAGAGGCCAGAGAACTGTTCATCAGCACGATGTCCGCAGATTCCATGGCAATATCCGTTCCTGCACCAATGGCCATACCTACATCAGCGGTTGCCAACGCCGGGGCATCATTGATGCCGTCACCAACCATCAGCACCCGATGGCCCTGGGACTGCAGCTGTTCCACGGCTCCGGCTTTCTCCGTGGGGAGGACATCGGAAATCACATGGGTAATCCCTGCTTTTTCAGCGATGGTTCTGGCGGTAGCCTGGTTATCACCGGTGAGCATCACCACATCCAACCCCGCCTTGTGCAGAGCCGCCACCGCTTCCATCGAATCTGACTTCAGCACATCCGCAGCGGCAATGGTGCCGAGATACTGTCCTTTCTCCGTAGCAAAGTGCAGGGGTGTTTTTCCCTGATCTGCCAACTGTGGGAAATCTGGAATGGAAATCCCCAGTTCCTCCATGAGTCTCCCGTTGCCGCCATAGCAGCGAACGCCATCCACTGTGCCAGAGACGCCCCGTCCGGGGAGAGTTTCAAAATTCTCCGCTTCTGGGAACGATTCGTGCCCTATTTTTTTCATAATCGCCTTGGCATAGGGGTGCTCAGAGCGACTTTCCAATGCCGCTGCAATTTGCAGAAGCTGCTTAGCATCCGCTTCTCCCGGCAGGATGTCCGTTACCTCCGGTTTCCCGGTGGTCAGGGTACCGGTTTTGTCGGAACAGATGATCTGGGTACAGCCCAGGGTTTCCACGGCGGTAAGCTTACGGATAATGGCGTTGTTGGCAGACATCTTGGTGACGCCGATGGACAGCACGATGGTGACGACTGCCGCCAGGCCTTCGGGAATTGCCGCCACAGCCAAGCTGACAGCCACCATAAAGG
>USHP01000202.1 GCA_900554625.1 uncultured Eubacteriales bacterium
AAAAACGCCCGTCTGGTGGAGCTGGATACCCTGCTCAACATCGACGGAAAGGGACCGGCACACGATGAAGCTGTCGTTGCCAAAAGCACACGGCCTTCGGTATTGGATCATCTGAAACGCCCGGTGCCGCCCCGCAGTACTGACAAGAAACCAAAACAACATGAGGAGGTGCGATAACATGAATACCAACGATTTGAATACGGCCCTTTATGAAAAGATGGCCACTGAGCAGGAAAAATACAGGGACTGGTTGAAAAGCCAGCCCCCGGAAGAAGTCTTAAACCATGCCTATGAGTACACCATCCGCGAGGACATCGTGATGGCAATGGAGGAACTGGAGTTGACCGACACCCAGGCTCAGGCACTTTTGGAATCTCCCTCTCCGTTGGCGGATGTGTACCGCTATTTTGAAAAGCTGGAGACCGGCTATATGGGTGTGATCCGGGACAGCATTGAAAGCCGTGCCGACGATGTGTGCAGAGCCAAAGAGGAACTGCGAACAACACCGATCTATCCATATTCTGCTGCCTATGCGTCCGAGCATGGGGAAATGGCACAGTACAACCTCTCATATCAGGCGAACAGCGCCTGCAAAGAAGCCATTGAGCAGACCATCAGCGCCCACTATGCAGAGAATCGGCTGGATACGGAGGCTGCGGTCAAAGATGTGCTGGAAAAGTTCGGGACGGAACGGGTACAGTTTATTCTTGCCAACACCATCCAGCGCAAGAACTATGACGGGCGTATCTCTCAGGACAATAAAGCATGGGCAAAAAGCATTCCTACGCTGGAGGACAGCGGCGCTTCCCGCCACTGTGCCTATCTGGTGGTAGATCAGGTCAATCCCGGTTTGACCGACCTGTTCACCAGACAGTTCCGAAAAGTTGCTCAAGAACAGCAGAAAAGTTCTGTCCTGCAAAAGCTCAAACAGGAGCTGCCCGCCCATAAGTCTGCCGCCCCGAAAAAACGGGAGCCGGAGCGATAACCATGGCAAAGCGCAAGCGGGATGTGCCGGTTCTGTTTTGGGTATCCGCTGATGAAATGGAGTTGATTCAGCAGAAAATGGCACAGTTTGGGACAAAAAACCTGAGCGCCTATCTGCGGAAAATGGCTGTGGACGGCTATGTGGTGCAGCTGGACTTGCCGGAACTGAAAGAACTGGTATCCCTGCTGCGCCGGAGCAGCAACAACTTAAACCAGCTCACCCGGCGCGTCCATGAGACAGGGCGCATCTATGATGCCGACCTGGAAGATCTGCGGCAGGGACAGGAAAAGCTGTGGGAGGCAGCGGAACATATCCTCTCGGCATTGGCAGCCCTGAAATAAGGGTGCGGGGCGGCGGCCAGAACTTTGGCTTGCCGCCCCACTTTCTTTTTTGGCCGCATCCTTGCAAAAAGAAGCTGGGGCCGCTATGCTGAAATCAGAAACGAAAACAGCGCACGAGGTAAAGGAGCTGATTGCGATATGCTGACACACGAAAAAGTGCTGAAGGTGTTCGGCCCGTATCTGGATGCCGACCCTGACTATGAGGTGGTAAAGACCAGCCGGGGCTATACACTGCTGGCCTGGAACAATCGCCGGGAGGAATGGTTCAGCGCCGAGTTCTGCAAGACCCCGGAGGACCTGCGGGATGCCCTGTTAGATGCCTATGTGAATTACCTGGAATATGTTGTCACCGATGAGGACCGGGACCCCACCGAGCAGGAAATGCGGGAAATCCAAAAGAAGCGGCAGGCGATGTTTGAGGAATGTATGAAGGAGGGACTGTGATGAGACTGATTTTGAAGATTGTGGCCGCACCCCTGGTGATCGCCCTGACCCTGTTCGTCTGGATTTGTACCATCCTTTTGTACTGCACCGGCATGGTCCTGGGACTGGCCGCTTTGGTGGTGGCGCTTTTAGGGGTGGCTGTGCTTGTGACCTACTCCCTGCAAAACGGTATCATCCTGCTGGTGATTGCCTTTCTTATCAGCCCGATGGGGCTGCCGACTGTGGCAGCCTGGCTGCTTGGAAAGGTCCAGAGCTTGCGGTATGCAATCCAGGACCGCATTTACAGGTGAACGAGCCGCCCAGATATGGTATAATCGGAACATGGAAAGGCGGTGGCAACATGGGAGCCAGCAACAAGGTCTGCCCGGTCTGCGGCAGGAAAATGAAACAGCAGTTCATCGGCTTGCAGCACTGTAAATGCGGCATGAGCTGGAAAAAGGACATCGGATTTTTTGAGCGCACCAGCGACATGGTGTTTGCTCTGGAACGGCGGACGGAAGGCAAAAAGGTAAAACAGGTTTCCGTGATCCGGCGCAAAGACTGAACAGAATACCATCAACGAAGGCGGCCTGCAGATGCAGGCCGTTTTGCTGTGAAGGGAGGTTTTTTCATGGCAACCACGCGGCTCATGCCCCTGCACACCGGCAAAGGCCGGACGGTGGGGACAGCCATCAGCGACATCATCGACTATGTTCAAAATCCGCAGAAAACAGACAACGGCAGGCTCATTACCAGCTATCAATGTGACAGTCGAATTGCGGATGCGGAGTTCCTTTTCAATAAGCGGCAGTATATCGCCGCCACCGGCCGGGTACGGGGCGAGGACGATGTGATTGCCTATCATCTCCGGCAATCCTTTGTCCCTGGTGAGATCACGCCGGAAGAAGCAAACCGGCTGGGCTGTGAGCTGGCGCGGCGCTTCACCAAGGGGAAACACGCCTTCATTGTCTGCACCCATATAGACAAGAAACATATCCATAATCACATCATTTTCGATGCCACTGCGCTGGACTACCAGCGGAAGTTTCGGAACTTTTGGGGCAGCACCCGCGCGGTCCGGCGGCTCAATGATACCATCTGCATTGAGAATGGATATTCCATTGTAGAGAACCCGAAGCCGCATGGAAAGAGCTATAACAAGTGGCTGGGTGATCGGGCTAAACAATCCCAGCGGGAGACGCTGCGTGTGATGATCGACCAGGCCCTGGAACAAAAGCCCGCCGACTTCGATTCCCTGCTAAAGCTGCTGGAAGGGATGGGCTGCGAGGTGTCCCGCCGTGGGCAATCGTACAGCCTCAAAGCACCTGGATGGGACAATGCCGCCCGCATGAGTAAGAAGCTGGGCAAAGGGAACAGCGAAGCCGAGCTTCGAGCGGTTCTGGCCGGAGAAAAGGAACATACCCCCACCAGGGCCACGCCCCAGCCGGAGCCGAAACAGGCTGTGAGCCTGATGGTCGATATTCAGGAAAAGCTCCGCGCTGGCAAGGGGGCCGGTTATCAGCGATGGGCCACCGGCTTCAATCTGAAGCAGATGGCGCAGACCATGAATTACCTTTCCGAGCATAAGCTGTTTGATTACAAAGTGCTATCTGAAAAGACAGCGGCAGCCACCGCCCGGTACAATGAATTGTCCGCACAGATCAAGGCGGCGGAAAAGCGAATGACGGAGATTGCAGTCCTCCGCACCCACATCATCAACTATGCAAAAACGCGGGAAGTATATGTTGCCTATCGCAAAGCCGGATATTCAAAAAAGTTTCGCGCCGAGCATGAGGCGGACATCCTTTTACACCAGACCGCAAAGAAAGCATTTGATGAGCTGGGAATGAAAAAGCTCCCCACCGTCAAGAGTTTGCAGACGGAATATGCGGAGCTGATGGCACAAAAAAAGGCAGCCTATTCCGGCTACCGAAAGGCCCGTGATGAGATGAAGGAGCTTCTGACCGTCAAGGCCAATGTGGACCGCATCATGGGCTATGAGGAAGAAAAGCAGACAGAGAAAGATCACACCAAAGAACGATAAGCGACTACTCTAGGATGTAACGCCGCTCTCCAGGCCCTTATGAATATGATGATCCTATGCTAAACTTCGCGGCGGCTTTAGGAGGGAGCCGCCGCGAAGCAAGAATAGCTAATGCCCAATGGAATTATGTTGGCAAGGCAATTTTGACCTCTAACCCATGCGGTTTTGTTTCCGAAAAATGTATTTTCCCTTGATGTGCCTTTACAATCTGACGCACGATTTTCAAACCCAATCCATGCTCTGTATCGCCGTCACTTTTTTGCGAGCTGGAAATATCTTCGTTGCTGTTCAGCGCGCTCAGTTGAGGCTCACTCATGCCATGTCCATTATCAGAAAC
>USHP01000203.1 GCA_900554625.1 uncultured Eubacteriales bacterium
CTCCACGTCAACGACAGCAAAAATCCCTTCGCCAGCCACAAAGATCGCCACGCCTGCCTGGGAGAAGGAAGCCTGGGACTGGAAACTTTCCGGGCCATCGTCAATCACCCGGTTCTGCGGGACAAGCCCATGATTCTGGAAACTCCCAACGAACTGCCCGGGTATCAAAGAGAAATTGCCCTGCTGCGGCAGATGCAATCTTAAGGAATCTCTGAATCATTCGTCTTTGGCTGAGCGGCGAATCTTTTGCCCCATCCGTGCAGTTTTGAAAATGGGAAATACATACAGGATTCCTCCATTTCCAGAACTTTCGGCTGAGCCAAAATCTTCTGCCGTCAGCGCTTGCCGACTGAATCAGAGGCTCCTTAAGAAAAAGTTTATTTGACAGATTGAAAAAAGTGTGTCATTTTATAGGTAAAATCCCTGAAAGCCCTGGGGAAATATCCCTGGAATTACCAATAAACCGGGCAGAACGCCCGATGCGAAAGAGAAAGGAGGGGGGCAGGCCATGGAGCAATTTCTGAACGCCCTTTCCGTAGATCAAACCTTGCTGGCAACAGAATATGTGGGATTTCTGCGATGGGCAGTGCCTGTTCTCACGGCAATTTTGCTGCTGCGGTGTATCCTGCCGCTGCTGACCTTCCGACGGGAACCGGAGATCTGGGCCTGGCTGAACATGGCCACCGGTCAGCAGGTGCCCATTACCCACTGGGAAAATGTCATTGGCCGGAGCAAAAACTGTGATGTGACCATTGATTTCCCCACGGTCTCCCGCAACCATGCGGTTTTGACACGATATGACGACGGCAGCTGGACCATAACTGATGTAGGCTCCAAGGAAGGCACCTGGGTCAACGGACGCAGAGTGCAGATCTGTGCCTTGACTTCCAAGGAGAAAATCTCCATCGGCGGTGTGGACATGCAGCTGCAGCCCATTACGGAACGGCAGGAAGAACGCCAGGCCCAGCTGCGCACCAAGGCAGCCAACGGCTGGGATACGGTGACCAATCTGATGCTGCTGACCATTTTGCAGTGCGTGATGCTGTTGGGTTTTCTGCTCAACAGCCAGCAGTCGGATTTTGTGAACGTACTGCAGGGCTTTTTGGGCATTGTCCTGTGTCAGTGGATTTTGTACATTTTCTATTGCCTGATTCAGCGAAAATCCTTTGAGGTGGAGACCATCGCCTTCTTCCTGTGTACCATGGGCATGGCGGCCATTTCCACGGTAAAGCCCGGGGAGATGGTGAAGCAGCTGCTAGCCATGATTATGGGTGTGGTGCTGTTCCTGATTATCGGCTGGTCTTTGCGGGATTTGGAGCGGGCGAAGGTGGTGCGGTATCTGGCAACCATCGCCGGTGTGGGATTTCTGGTGGTGACGCTGGTATTCGGCACGGAGTACTACGGCGCGAAAAACTGGCTGATTATCGGCAATATGTCTTTGCAGCCCTCGGAATTGAGCAAGGTCTGCTTCGTCTTTGCCGGCGCTTCCACCATGGACCGGATTATGACCAAGCGGAACCTGATTTTGTTCATTGTCTATTCGGTGATCATCTGCGGCCTGCTGGCGCTGATGAATGACTTTGGTACGGCGCTGATTTTCTTCTGCGCCTTCCTGGTGATTGCGTATCTTCGTTCCGGCAGTGTGGGCACTGTGGCCCTGGCCATCACCGCACTGGGCTTTGCCGGTGTGATCGGCCTGAAAATTGCGCCCCATGCCCTGCAGCGGTTTGCTACCTGGCGGCATATCTGGGAGGACCCCCTGGTCAGCGGTTATCAGCAGACCCGGGCGCTGATGTGCATTGCTTCCGGCGGCCTGCTGGGCTTAGGCCCGGAGAACGGACTGCTGCAATATGTGTTTGCGGCGGATTCGGACATTGTCTTTGCCACCATTTCGGAAGAATGGGGGCTGATCACGGCAATGATTACGGTGCTGTGCATTGTGGCCCTGGGATTCTTCCCCATCCGCACAGCCCGGGTAGCCCGGAGCAGCTTCTATTCTATCGGCGCCTGCACCGCTGCCAGCGTGCTGGTGATTCAGACGGTGCTCAACTGTTTGGGCACCCTGGATATTCTGCCCTTTACCGGTGTGACCTTCCCCTTCGTCAGTAACGGCGGCACCAGTATGATTGGCGCCTGGGGACTGCTGGCCTTTGTCAAAGCGGCGGATACCCGGCAGAATGCCAGCTTTGCCGTGCGTCTGATGAAGAAAGGAGAGTGAGCCAATGAATCGCGTAACCAAAAGAACCTGGCTCATGAGTGTGTTTATTGTTCTCCTGTTGGGAGGCATGCTGTTTTTCCTCTGGGAGTATCTGACCAAGGCTGACCAGTGGGTGGGATTTTCCGGTTCCCCACATGTGTACAACAGCACCAACTTAGGCTGTGGTACCGTGACCGACCGTTCCGGAACCATGCTGCTGGATCTTACCCAAAGCAGAACCTACGCTTCCGATCCCCTGACCCGAAAGTCCACCCTCCACTGGCTGGGTGACCGGGACGGATTTATCAAGGCTACGGCGGTTACCAACTATGCCGGCCAGATGGCAGGATTCGACCTGTTCAACGGGATTTACGATGCTTCCGGCGAAGGGGGAACCGCCAGAGTGACCCTGTCCGCTGCGGTGCAGAATGCCGCACTGGAGGCTCTGGGCAACCGGAAGGGCACCATCGGTGTGTACAACTACAAAACCGGCGAAATTCTCTGCGCCGTAACCTCTCCCACCTATGACCCGGACAATGTGCCGGACATCGCAAACGATACCAGCGGTGCTTATGACGGTGTGTATCTGAATCGGTTTTTGCAGTCTGCCTACGTTCCCGGCTCCATCTTCAAGATTGTTACGGTTGCCACGGCGCTGGAAACCGTCCCCGATATTTTGGACCGAACCTTCAGCTGCGACGGCAGACGGGAGTATGGCACCGAGGCGGTTACCTGTGAAAAGGCCCACGGCCAGCAGAACCTGAAGCAGGCCTTTGCCAACTCCTGCAACTGCGCCTTTGCCCAGGTGGCGGAGCTGATCGGCAAGCAGAACATGGTCAAGTATGTGGACAAATTTGAGGTGGTCAAGCCCCTGTCCTTTGACGGTGTGACCACTGTGAAGGGCAATTATGATGTCTCCGACACCGCTACCGTGTCCTTTGCCTGGAGCTGTATCGGACAGCATACCGACCAGATCAATCCTGCCCGGTATATGGCCTTTATGGGTGCCATTGCCGGCGGCGGCAAAGGTGCCGTGCCTTACCTGATGGAGCAAGTGACCAACGGCGGCCAGGTGACCTACCAGGCCAAAACCCAGTACACCGACCGGATCATGTCCGAGGAAACCGCCGCTACGGTGCGCCAGTACATGCGCAACAATGTGCAGGCAGTCTACGGTGACGGCAACTTCCCGGGACTTTCGGTGTGCGCCAAATCCGGTACCAGCCAGCTGGGCGGCAGCGAAGTTTCCAACGCCATGTTTGCCGGTTTTGTGGAGAACGAAGAATACCCCTTGGCCTTTATTGTGGTGGTGGAAAATGGCGGCTACGGCAGCCATACCTGCGTGCCCATTTTGAGCAAAGTGCTCAGCGCCTGCAAAACGGTGATGGACGGGGATTAATCTTTGTGCATTGTTTACAAAAAATTCAAGAAATCCGTTGGGTTTCTGTGGTGTTTTTCTCGTTGACAAATGTCCTTGTGTGAGATACAATACTTCCAGATTCGGAAGGAGGTATATGCACATGGAAGCACGGTCTGCGTTTGATTTTGCTGATTCCTGCTGCTGCGCAGCGGCATATTCCTCTGGGCGAATTTGCCCCCTTTTGGACACTGCCTTGTTGCCGGTAGTGTCCATTTGTGTTGCCCGTATAGAGATTCTGGAATAGAAAACGCGGCCGGGGATTCTGTGTTGTATGAAGAAGCGGCTGCTGCATTGCGAGCCGCTTTTTTATAGTATTTTGGACGAGAAAAGGAGAACATGTTATGAAAAAGTTTGTTGCTTTGCTGCTGGCTTGCCTGATGGTGGCTGCCATGTTCGCAGGCTGCGGCGCATCTGAGACCAAAGAGACTCAGGCCAATAACTCCGGCGAAACCCAGGCCGCTGCTGCCGATGGTTCCGCTA
>USHP01000204.1 GCA_900554625.1 uncultured Eubacteriales bacterium
CTCCCGGATGGTGCGGTCCACTTCCTTCCGGGCCTTCTCCACCATGTCCTCGATCCGGGTGGGGTGAATCCGACCGTCTACAATCAGCTTCTCCAGTGCCAGGCGGGCAATCTCCCGGCGGACAGGGTCGAAGCTGGACACGGTAATGGCCTCGGGGGTATCGTCGATAATCAGATCGACACCGGTAATGGTCTCCAGGGTGCGGATGTTCCGGCCTTCCCGACCGATGATCCGGCCCTTCATTTCGTCATTGGGCAGAGCCACCACAGATACGGTGGTTTCCGCGGCGTGGTCGGCAGCGCAGCGCTGGATGGCGGTTGCGATGATCTCCCGGCCCTTCTCTTCAGCCTCGTCTTTCAGCTGCTGCTCGATCTCCTTGATCTTCATGGCAGCCTCGTGACGGACTTCCTCTTCCACGGACTTGAGCAGGTACTGCTTGGCCTCTTCCTGGGTCAGTTCGGAGATCTTTTCCAGAGTCTGAAGCTGCTGCTGCTTGATTTCCTCAGCCTGGGCAAAGGTTTCGTTGGCCTTCTGGATTTTCCGGGCCAGGTCCTCTTCCTTGCGCTCAAAGGCTTCGGTTTTCTTGTCCAGGGTAGCTTCTTTCTGTTCCAGGCGGCGCTCCTGCTTACTCAGTTCAGCACGGCGCTCTTTGACTTCCTTGTCGTGTTCTGTGCGTGATTTATGGATCTCGTCCTTGGCTTCCAGGAGCATCTCCTTTTTCCGGCTTTCGCCGCTGCGGAGCGCTTCGTTAATCAGCCGGGTTGCTTCCGCTTCCGCGGAGCCGATTTCCCGTTCTGCTACCTTCTTGCGGTAAAGCACGCCGGAGCCGAAGCCCACAGCCAGGCAGAGTATGAGGCCAACAACGATCAAAACGATCTGCAAAGGTTCCATAAATGTGCTGCACACCTCCTTCTTATTTAATAGGCGAAGAAGGGGGCAGGTGCTTGAATCCTCATGTAAAATTGTGCATAATCATTCACCGGGCAAGCCCGGCAATCAAAAAGCAAAACGCCATGAGGCGCAAAAAACCAAACCCCCGGCAATTCCCGCCGGTTATCAATGAAACGCTGAATCTGGGAAAGAACGATCTTCAGCGTACACCATACCGAATCTATTCTACTAGTACTCTGCCTGAATGTCAAGGGGAAACGCCGGAATTTTTGGTACAACTTGCCCATCCTGGACAAAAGACGCCGGGGCAATTGACAACCGATGCTTACCATGATAAAATATTCAGGAAATTCAATCTGCGGGCGTGGTGGAATTGGTAGACTCGGTAGATTTTGGTGCTGTCACCACAGGGTGGATAGTAGTTCAATAATAGGAGAGTGCCTATGGCTTCGCATTGTTTTTCATTCTTAGGTGGAGAAGTATTGACCCGAATTGGTGCAACATGGTTCGTTTCCTATGCCTATTATGAGCGGGTGGATTCATCACATTTGAATTGGAAGCGGGTATCGACCTTTCGATCGCGCATCTCGGCGTATCGCAGCGCAGAAGAATATCACAAAGCTTGGCTCAATGAAGTTCTGGTCATGAACCCAGCGAATCTTAGCAAAACCGCCATTGGTTTGGATCCACAGCAGACTAAGAAGATGGCGCAGGATATTCTGGAGAATTGGCAGTAGCGGGCTGCATTGAGTTGGGTTTTACATGTTTTTTGTTGCGAATCAGGCAATATGACCTTCCGTGTGTATCTTTTCCCCGATTAAAAGTAGAGGAAAAACTGAATATGCGGGCGTGGTGGAATTGGTAGACTCGGTGGATTTAGGTTCCTCTGGCTTAGCCGTGCAGGTTCGAGTCCTGTCGCCCGCACCATGGCGAGTGTTCTTACAGCATTTGAAAGGCTGTTAAGAACACTCGCATTTTTTATACAGCGAGTTGACCTGGGGCGTAGTTGACAACTACGCCTTTTCTTGTATTTACCGACACCTGGGGTGCTGGGAGTGGGAACACATCGGGGATGAAGATGGCCCCCACACAGTTATAATGGATGGTCAACCTCTGTTCCCACTTGCCATCGATCTTCTCTGCCTGGCGGACCTCGATGCGCTCGATCAGCTCATTCAGCATCCTGGGCGTCAGCTTCTTTGCCCGTGTATATTTGCGGACGGTGGAGATGAACATATCAGAAGTCATGGCTCTGCTGCCCAGCTTGTCCATCTCGGAACGGAGCGCCTTGATCTTCTCGGCAAGCTCCTTCTGCTCCTGTTCATACCGGCGGGACATTTTGGCAAAACGGTCGTCGCTGAGCTTGCCGGAAACATTGTCCTCATAGATACGCTCAAACAATCCATCCAGTTCTTCATCACGGGCTTGCAGCGACGCAAGCTCTTTTTGTTTCAGCCTGCGGTCAAGCTCCACGCTTTCCTGGGTGCTGCCCATCACCGCTTTAACGAAATCGTCCTCATAGTGGCTGGCAAACCTCGTCAGTCGCATGATCTCACCAAGCACCACCTGTTCCAGAAAGTCCACCCGGACATAATGAGTAGAGGTACAGGTTCCCCGGTTGCCCTTGTAGTTGGAGCAGTTGAAATACTTGATATCGGGGTTGCCCTGGTTGAAATGGAAGTGGAGGTTATTGCCGCAATCGGCACACACCAGCAGACCGGAAAACATATTGCGTTCCCCATCGTTGGTACGGCGCTTGCGTATCTTCCCTCGCTTCTGCTGGACCTGCTCCCACACGGCGCGGTCAATGATCGGCTCATGCACATCCTTGAAAATGACCCAGTTTTCACGGTCATTCTCGATCCGCTTTTTGTTCTTATAGGATTTGGAATAGGTCTTGAAGTTGAGGATATCGCCGCAATACTCCTGCAGGGACAGTATCTTTGTGATGGTGGAGCTGTTCCATTTCGTCGGAGGCTGCTGCTTGCCTTTTCCGGGCCTCTTGATGCCCTTCTGGAGCCAATAGGCCCGCGGGGTGAGGATACCTTCCCGCTCAAGCTGGGCGGCGATCTGCTCCGTCCCAAGCCCGTCCAGGGTCATGCCGTAAATGTGTCTGACCACCTGGGCCGCTTCATCGTCCACGATCCAACGCTTCGGATTGTCGGGGTCTTTGATGTACCCGTAGGGAGGTTGTCCCATCGGCTCACCGGCGTTTCCCTTGATCTTGTTGCTGATGCGCCGCTTCTTACTGATATCACGAGCGTACCACTCGTTGAACAAATTGCGAATAGCGGCAAAGCCGTCGCTGTCGCCCCGTTCACTGTCCACACCATCATTGACGGCGATAAAACGCACATCGTAGCTGGGGAAAATGATGTCCGTGTACTGCCCAACGGTCAGGTAATCTCGGCCAAACCTGCTGAGATCTTTGACCAGCCAGCAACCGACAAGCCCCTGCTTAACCAGTGCAAAGCCTTCCTGCACGCCGGGGCGGTCAAAATTGGTTCCCGTATATCCGTCATCCACCAGAATTTTCAGGTTGGTGTAGCCATGCTCGGCTGCGTACCGGGTTAAAAACTCTTTTTGATTCTGTATCGAATTTGATTCTCCATCCAGTGCATCCTCATTGCTGAGGCGGCAGTACAGGATGGTGATTTTCTGCTGATCCAACATAGCGTCCTCCTTTACGGTTGGGTCAGCTGACAGAATCGGTGTGCATGGTGATATTGTAGCATGAATTTGAGTCTGTGTCATGAACAAAGCGCCTCCTTATCCGAGAAAATGAGCCGTTTTACCTTGTGGGTAAGCGGCTCATTTCCGTCACATACAGTCTCCAGCAGATACCAGGTATTTCCGATTTTTCGTTCTACCGTACCTGTAAAAGGATTCATTAGGTTTTCCCAGCGTTTCCGGCATTCTTCCAGAAAATCAATCGGCGGTTCAAAAATCGGGTCAAAGCAGGATTCAATATCGATTTCAGCACAAGCGTTAATCAGCTTTTCCGAAGGAGAATCATCGAGCATCAGCTTATTGAGTTTTGTTGTCAGATTGGTCATAAGCAAAAATTCCTTTCTGTTAAAGTTCTATATCTTGCGACTTGCGGCGGGAAGGTTGATCGTGCTGCCTTGTTTGCCGGGTACGGGTCAAAATGGCATCAAGAAAAGCCCGCACCTTTTCGGGTGCGAGCTTGACAGCGTCC
>USHP01000205.1 GCA_900554625.1 uncultured Eubacteriales bacterium
CATGTAAATATTATATCACATTTGGGTGATTATTGCATTATGCGGTGTTGCCTTAACAAAAACTTGTATCAGACGTTTTTTGAAGTAAATTCTACACTGATTTTTTCAATTAACTTCCCTGAATTCAAAATAATCACACCTGATCCAAGATATTATTCATTATATATCTGCTATGGATCACCTTATAGCCCACGCTTTGTAAAATCAAATCGACAAACTCATCCCGTTCTTTACGGTCTTTTTTGTCATGGCTGCTGTCATCCAATTCGATAATCACCTTGATATGCATATCCTTATCACAGATTACAAAATCAACATGCTTCGCCTGAATCTTATACATCAGCGTTTTATACTTCTCATGACCTTTTTGGGGCTCAATAATATCAAGTAGTCTAACCTTAGGGCAAATCACATACCCCTTTTCATCGGCAATTACCTTCAGCTTTTTATATTGAGCCCATTCATTTTTGGTCAGTAAGTATTTTGCCTGGTAGGCTGTTGAAAAGTCAATGACAACATCTTGGCTTTCTGTTTTTCCTGTTTTCAGGGATGTAGGTGTATCTCCACTCAGTGGATGAATCCATAATTGTTTTTCTTCATTCCAAACCCAGTCAGAATGCCATTGGGGTTGCGTTAGATGTGGTTTCTTGTAGTTTTTCTTTGTCTGGTAATGATTCGCCTTTTTATTCTTTCGAAGAAAATAAATAAGTATTGCCAACAGAATTATCCATTCCATTTATTTTCCTCCATTTTGTACAAAAGATTTTATCATCCATAGCAGAAGATATGTCCGCCGATTTGTCCCCAGACGTTGTCGTTTACCCGGTAGGTCGCAAAATGAACCACATTCTCCGGCAGCACATAAGGGCCGTAGATTGCATTTTCAATGGCTTCATACTGCGCCTGATAAGGCTCTGCATCGTCGAGATAGGGCACACTTCGGAATTGGTTTTCTGCGTAGATTACTCCCTTCAGGCTGTCGGAATAGTCATCAGAAGCCATACGATTCAGAACCACTTCTGCCACAGCCTGCTGGCCTTCCAGGCTCTCCCCCCGGGCTTCCACCCAGACCACACGGGCCAGGAGCTGCTTTTCTTCCAGGGTAAGCTGGATATCCGAATACCGAGTTTCTCCCCTCTCCGGTTCAGGCTCACTGTACAGGAACGGTTCTTCCGGCATAGCGCTCTTGTCATAGATCCAGGCACCGCTGTAACCATACAGAATATCACCTTCATCGAATCCTTCTGTAAAGGCGCGCTTTAAATCCCATTTCTCATAGTTTGGCGCATAAGGATCATTGACCATAATTTTCCCATTCTCGTTCAATCCAGTCAGCACGATAAAATGCTGAGTCTGCGTGAAGAGAGAGGATCCTTCCATCAATGCAATGGCAACTTTGCCTTCCCGGAGCGCCTCCATGGTTTTGTCAAAGTTCTCAGATTTATAAAAAGGCAGCTGCATAGTTTCAGAGCCGATCTCCAGCCGCTCAATATTGTTTTCTGCAGTGCCGCCAAAATACCGAGCCAATTCATCCGGAAGATACTCATGGTCGGTCAAACAAGTTGCTACCATAGCAAGGCATGTGATGCTGCAGCCGCTGGTGGCCACACTGCCGGTTCCAAACATAGTTTCAGGATAGTCTGTCTGGAAATACAGAGGAATCCCATGGAATGCTTTTTCAATTTCCCCATAGTCTGTGGCGTTGACCGTTACAGGCAAAAGGCCCACCATCAGGCACAGGGCACAAACAAAACCGACAATCTTCTTGTATCTATTCACATCAACAATCTCCTACTTATCTTTTCGGCGGTGTGCGGATTATTTCTGGTTCTCCAAAAGTCCGTATTTTACCTTTACCCGGTCCAGCTTTTCCAGCATGGGTTCTGTCAGGAACCACAGGAACATCACGGTCGCCAGGGCATGGATCGCATCCGCAGGGACGCCGGTGATGTACGCAGACAGGATCATTTTTAAGTTTACATTGGGCTGATACATCAGCACAGAAGCAGGATTCATAATTCCGCCGTAGATTAGGAATGTTACCAGACCGCCGAAAACACTTAAGCTGAACCGCTCCCGGTGAAGCAGGCCCTTCCGGAACAGAATACCTGCCAGCAGGCCGATGACACCCATAGCAAACATCTGCCAGGGAGTCCAGGGGCCTTGTCCGAAGAGCACATTGGAACAGAACATGGTCATGGAGCCAACCATAAAGCCTGCCTCTCCGCCGAAGGCCACACCGGACAAAATCACCATGGCTGCTACCGGTTTAAAGCCCGGCAGAGCAAAGAAGGCAGCACGGCCGCCGATGGCCAAAGCGCTCAATACAGACAGGATCACCAGTTCTCTTGCCTGGGGCTTTCTTCCCTCAAAGATCAGGAAGAAAGGCAGCATGGTCTCAAAGATGATGGCAAAGGAAATGATCATATACTTTCTGCCGCCGTTCCACTGCAGGCCTGCCCAGATGGTGAGAGGGATCGCCAGCAGGGACAATAGCATGGTCACCTTCGTTCGGGTACTGAGTTTTCCCTTCATGAGCCGCTGTTCCCGGTGGGAAGCCTTCCGGCTGATAGAAGCTGCGAAAATGCCAAAGGACAGAAACATCAGAATATAGAGCCATCCATATTGGCGAAAAAAGGTATTGCCCTGATACAGCTTGCTCAAATCCAGAGCCATGGAGGTATACAGCAGCAGGCCGAAAAAGACGGAACCGGTCACAGCGCCCAGGATTCTTCTCCATTTTGGGAGTTTTTCAGGCTTGCGTTCTTCCGGAGGTTCCAGATCGATCTTTTCCGGACGTTTGGGAGGTTCTATTTGGGGAACGGTTCCGCCGCAGGCTGTGATGATGTCATCGGCAGTTACTGCGTTGGGCAGCAGGTGCCGTGCCATCCGGTTGGCAGCGGTGGTATAGAAGCTCTTGCCTGCAAAGAAGGGCTGAGGTGCATCCTGGGTCACGATGCCGCCGTCAAAGAACAGGCCGCAGCGGTCGGCATACTGGGCGCAGAATTCCACGTCATGGCTGACCATGATGACACAGACACCTTTGGCAGTCAATTCCGCCATGATCTGAGCGAAGGTCAGTTTGAAATCGTTGTCCACACCCTTGGTGGGCTCGTCCAGCAGGAGCACTTCCGGATCCTGCAGCAGCACTTTCGCCAGTGTGGTCCTCTGCTGCTCACCGCCGGACAGATCGAAGGGGTGCCGGTCAAGCAAACCTTCCAGGCGGCACAGGGAGACCATTTCTCCGATTTTGTCTGAAACTTCGGAAAGCTTTTTGCCTGGGAATGCGGATAATAATTCTTCCCTAACGTTTTTCTTCACCAGCAGCATCTGGGGATTCTGTGGCAATGCCACTACCTTTTTGGCTCCGCAAATTCGCTTGCCCCGGTAGGGCTTGCGGACACCACTCAGGATGGACAGGGTGGTGCTTTTGCCGGTACCGTTGCCGCCCAGAATGCAGTAGAGTTCTCCAGGATAGACCTTCATGGACACGCTTTTCAAGATATCCGGGGTGTCCTTTTCGTAGCGGAACCAGACCTCTTCCAGTTCCATACAGGGTTTTCCATCCGGAGTCACTGCGTTTTTTTCCGGTGTTTGAATCAATGTATGGTTCTCTGCCCAGTCTGTCAGCTGACTGCGTCCGTCGCTGACTGTCATGGGGCAGTCTGTATTCCAGTTTAAGGCGCTCCAAATCCGCATGGGAGTGGGCATGGATGGGAGCATTCTGTGTTTTGCGTTTCGCAGAATTTCAAAAGTACCAATCGGAGTATCATCGGCAATCAATTCGCCCCTGTCCAGAATCAGCAGCCGGTTAGCCATGGGGATCACGTCCTCCAGGCGGTGCTCACAGATCAGGATGGTGGTACCCAGTTCACGGTTGATGCGGCCCAGGGTCTGGAGAAAGTCCGTGGCAGCAATGGGATCCAGCTGGCTGGTGGGCTCGTCCAGGATCAGAATATCCGGCTGCAGCACCATAATGGATGCCAGATTCAGAAGCTGCTTCTGACCGCCGGAAAGTTGGGTGACTTCCATGTGAAACCAGGTCTGGATGCCGAAGAAGCTGGCCATTTCCGCAACGCGACCCCGGAT
>USHP01000206.1 GCA_900554625.1 uncultured Eubacteriales bacterium
GCATTGACGGCGGCAGCGTTTCCGACACGATCAAGTGCAGCAATGCCTCCGCAGAAATCGGGCCCATCGTGCCAAGTGCCAAATATGTCTTTACGGTGCAGGCCGCCGACGGCACCTCCGTGTTCAGCAATGTGTATTCTTACACCACTGCAGAGGCGGAACCCTTCTCGGAGAATGCCCTTTCTGCTGACAACATGGAAGTGCAGCTGCTGAAAACACCGGAAAAGAAAAATTGGCGTTTTGAGGATCTGAGCAGCGACGTCTATACCGATCAGTTCGCCCCGGGCGACGGTATTTCGCTGATCGTGCACGGTACCACTGATTTTTACCTTCCCGGATACCCCATGGATATCTTGTATGTAATTGAGGACGGCTACGGCAATGTGATGCCGGATCTCATTACCCTGGAGGATCGTTACTGGAAGGATCTGTGGTATGCCGGTGATTATCACTACGCAGAATTGACCGTACCGAAAATTCCGGAAACTCCCGGAGATTATGTACTGTATCTGTACTTTAATGGTATGTCTGTGGCAAAAGTTCCCTTCACCATCACCGAATAAGCCTAAGAAGCCGCCTGAAAACCAGGCGGCTTCGTTATTTTTTACAAAAACATCAGAGCAATACAGAGTAAAGTTATTTGTATCTCTGATTTATTGTGTTGTTCACACATTTTCAGAAACGGTGTGCTATAATTGGCGTAAATCTGTGTGAAAGGGGCACCCTCATGCGTGGAAAAAGCCACCTCTGCCTGGGGCAGTATCTGACGGAGCGTTATATGCAGGACGCGCCGAAGCGTTGTGTAAAAGCCTTTCTGGTAGGCTGTGTGGAACCGGATCGAAACCCGATTACATATCTGAAGGGATCTTTGCATTTCCAGTGGCTCCGCGGTCACAATTACCGCAATGCCCGCCGGTTTATGCGCCGCATCTCTACTCGTCTGGAAAACAAGAGTTCCCTGAACCTGTTTGATTACTACACCCTGGGCAAGCTGATTCATTACGTCACTGACGCATTTACCTATGCCCATAACGATGCCTTTACCACCAATCTGCTGGATCATCGGGTTTATGAGGTGGAGCTTCAGGAGCACTTCCTGCAGTATATGCAGGACGACCCTCAGGTCAATCCCAGAGTTGCCCGCAACGTGATGGAAGCAATTTACAGCTTCCATAAGGAATACGAGAAGCTGGAGGCCAGCATCCACACCGATACCCGGTTTGCACTGAATGCCTGCTGCAGTGTCGTAGGTCTGCTGCTGCCGAAGCCGGCAGTCTAAGGTCGGAGGTCTGGAATGCACAGAATTCCTGCCATGTGCCTGGAAGCCGGTGTTTCCGCTCTGATTCTGTTCCCCATATTTTTGGTTCTGAATTGGCGGAAAGCGTACTGCTTGCGGCGGACGGCGGGGTATGTTGTGTTGTCCGTCTATCTGGCGGCTGTGGACGCAGTGGTGGGGCTTCCCAGCGTCACCTATGTCCGTTTTGCTCTGAACCTGAACCTCAGACCTTTTGCCTATATGTTTTCGGATGCCACTACCAGCTTGCTGAATGTGGCACTTTTTCTGCCGTTGGGTTTTTTGCTTCCCATCTTTTGTCAGAATTTCCGCAAACTGCACTGGACGGTTCTGTTCGGCTTCTGCACTTCCCTGCTGATTGAACTGCTGCAGATTTTTACCTGCCGAGCCACCGATATCAACGACCTGATTACGAACACCGCCGGCACCATATTGGGCTGGTGTGCCGCCCGGGTTGTGTTCTGGCTCTTCCCCGGTATCACCCCGAAATGGAGCCTGCGTGAGGTTTTTCTGGTCTGTTTTCTGACCATGGGGATTATGTTTTTCCTACAACCGTTTCTGGCAAGGTCCGTCTCGGAGCTGCTGGGAATTCCGATTTGATCGGTTCTCTCCTGTTTTTTGGAGTGAGCCGGTCTTTTTTCTGTCTTTCAAAAATTCTTCCGGTTTCGCGATTTCCTCTTGCATTATTCCACCGCCCGTGGTATAATGTCCGCAGCTACTGAGCAAGGAGATTATCCTTATGACTTCTACCATCGCTGCTGCACAGTTTTTCTTTGGTTACTATTACTTTTTTACCAAGAAAAAGTAATAGCGATTTGTGCTGCAATGGATTTTCAGAAGCTGAAACCGTTTTTTAAGACGCCGCACGAATTGCCGTGCGGCGTTATTCTTGTTTTTAGGAGATGTTTCTATGATCGCAATTCTGAAACACGGTACCACCCCGGAACAGACACAGCATCTGGTGGACTGGCTGAAACACATGAATCTGGATGTCCATATTTCTCAGGGCGCTGAGGTAACCGTCCTGGGTCTCATCGGCGATACCAGCCGGGTGGACATGGAACTGCTGAAAAGCCTGGACATGGTGGAAACCGTCAAACGGGTTTCCGAGCCGTTCAAGCAGGCAAACCGGAAATTTCATCCCCAGGATACCATCGTGGAAGCCGGCGGAGTACGCATCGGCGGCGGCTACTTTGCCATGATTGCTGGCCCCTGCTCCGTTGAGTCCGAAGAGCAGATCATCCAGGTTGCCCAGGCTGTCAAAGCTTCCGGTGCCAACATTCTCCGGGGCGGTGCTTTCAAGCCTCGTACCTCTCCCTACGCTTTCCAGGGCATGAAGGGCGAAGGCATCAAGCTGCTGCTGAAGGCCAAGGAAGCCACCGGACTGCCCATCGTCACGGAAATCATGAACATCTCCTCTCTGGATTTGTTTGCGGATGTGGATATCATCCAGGTCGGCGCCCGGAAT
Organism: uncultured Eubacteriales bacterium; assembly: GCA_900554625.1. GTDB lineage: Bacteria > Bacillota > Clostridia > Oscillospirales > Oscillospiraceae > Faecousia. The sequence continues at coordinate 2,763 of USHP01000206.1, forward strand.
ATGCAGAATTTCGACCTGCTGAAAGAACTGGGCAAAACCCGCAAGCCGATTCTGTTAAAGCGGGGACTGGCCAACACGCTGCAGGAGCTGCTGATGAGTGCCGAATACATTATGAGCGAAGGAAACGACCAGGTTATCCTCTGCGAGCGGGGAATCCGCACCTTTGAAACTGCCACCCGGAATACCCTGGATCTGTCCGCCGTTACCGTCCTGCACAACCTGACCCACTTGCCTGTGGTGGTTGATCCCAGCCACGCCACCGGCAAGGCAAACCTGGTTGCCCCCATGGCCTACGCTGCGGCTGCCTGCGGCGCTGACGCTATTATGATCGAAGTCCACAACAATCCTTCCTGTGCCCTGTGCGACGGTGCCCAATCTCTGACGCCCCAGCAGTTTGATGAGCTGAATCGGAAAGTCGTCAAGATTCGTGAGGCCATTGTATGACGGTAGGGATTTTGGGTTTGGGTTTGATCGGCGGTTCCCTGGCCCGGGCCTATGCCCTGGAAGGGCACACCGTCTATGCCGCAGAGAAAGACGAGGGTATGCTCTCCTTTGCCATGCTGGCCGGTGCCGTTCATGGGCGGCTGGAAAAGGATACTGTCAGCCAGTGTGATCTGATTTTGCTGGCAATCTACCCCGGCGGCTGCGCCGCATGGCTGGAAGAATATGCCCCTCTGATTGCCAAGGATACTTTGGTTCTGGACTGCTGCGGCATCAAGCAGGAAATTTGCCAGAAGTGTTTTCCCCTGGCAAAGCAGTTTGGGTTTACCTTTGTAGGGGGACACCCAATGGCCGGTTCTCAGTTCTCCGGCTTTAAGTACAGCCGGGCCAACCTCTTTTCCGGGGCTCCCATGGTGCTGGTCCCCCCTGTCTTTGACGATATCCAGCTGTTGGATCGTGTGAAGGAAGCACTGCGTCCCTGCCGGTTTGGTTCTTTCTCCGTTACCACCGCACAGGAACACGACAAGCTGATTGCGTTTACTTCCCAAATGCCCCACATTCTGAGCAACGCCTTTATCAAATCCCCCACTGCACAAAGTCACAAAGGTTTTTCCGCAGGAAGCTACAAGGATTTGACCAGAGTTGCCTGGCTGAACCCTCAGATGTGGGCAGAACTGTTCCTGGAAAACCAGGAAAATGTACTCTTTGAACTGGACTGTTATATCAACAGTCTGAAAGAATACCGGCAAGCCATCTCTTCCGGCAATACGGACACTTTGATATCCCTGCTGGAAGAAGGTAAGCAACGGAAAGAGGAGGTGGACGGATGAATACCGTCACAGTGAGCGCCTCAAAGCAATATGAAATCC
>USHP01000207.1 GCA_900554625.1 uncultured Eubacteriales bacterium
CCCGAGGACTACGAGATGCAGGTCTTCCGTTCCTCCGGCGCCGGCGGTCAGCACATCAACAAAACTTCTTCCGCTGTCCGTCTGATCCACAAGGCAACGGGCATTGTGGTGTCCTGCCAGACCGAGCGCAGCCAGTTCCAGAACAAGGAAACCTGTCTGCGGATGCTGCGCAGCAAGCTGGTGGAAATCAAGGAACGGGAGCACCTGGACAAGATTTCCGACATCAAGGGCGTTCAGCAGAAGATCGAATGGGGCAGCCAGATCCGCAACTATGTGTTCATGCCCTATACCCTGGTCAAGGATACCCGTACCGGCTGCGAGACTTCCAACGTCAACGCTGTCATGGATGGTGCTCTGGACCCCTTTATTGAGAGCTATCTGAACTGTCTAGCCACCGGAAACTGGGTGCAGAAATAAGGTAGCCGGGGAGAAAACTGGGAAAAATATCGTTTTCCCCTTGAAATTTGGGAAAGCCTGTGCTATACTATACGGGCTATTGTGAAGCTCCAGCTTTTCTGTGAGCCATTTACCATTCGCTTTGGGCGAATCTGGCGGAGGGAGGTTACATTTCATGGGCGTTTTTGAGACCATTCTCATCGTTCTGGAGGCTATTTGCAGCGTGGCGCTGATCGTTGTTGTTCTGATGCAGTCCGGTAAGGAGGCTGGTTTGTCCGGTGCGCTGACCGGCGCTTCCGACTCTTACCTGAGCAAGAACAAGAAGGGCGGCCTGGATCAGGTTTTGGCTTCTTCCACCAAGTGGATCGCCATTGTCTGGGTTCTGCTGACCCTGGCACTGAGCCTGGTGTAATTGTGCATGCCGAGAGGCCACGGATTCGTCCGTGGCCTTTTTTGTGTCCGATTTGTAAAGCTTTTACTTCGAAATCGGGATTAACCCAATTTTTTTGGGCAGGATTTACCGAAGACCCCGGGGTAATTTGCTTTGACTTTGGGTAGATTTTTTCTAAGAAGCGTGGTAGAATATCCCAGAATAAAATGTGAAGAAGGAGTGTCTGCTATGGAAACCAAAAGACTGGCAGGTTTGGAACCGGTATCTGTATTTGACTATTTTGAGCAAATTTGTGCCATTCCCCACGGCTCACGGAATACTAAAATGATTTCCGATTATCTGGTGTCTTTTGCGAAGGAACATGGCCTTGAATATATTCAGGATGAAGCGAACAACGTCATCCTTTTTGCCGATGGTACCTGCGGTATGGAGGACCATCTGCCGGTAATGCTTCAGGGCCATATGGATATGGTCTGTGAGAAGGATGCCGACTGCGACATTGACATGGCCACTCAGGGCCTGGATATTACCCACGATGACAAGATGGTGTTCGCCAAGGGTACAACCCTGGGCGCCGATAACGGTATTGCGGTGGCAATGGCCTTGGCTGTGCTGGCCGATCCCACCATTCCCCACCCGCCGCTGGAAGTGATTATTACCACCGATGAGGAAATCGGTCTGCTGGGAGCAAATTCCATCGACCTGTCCTCTCTCAGCGGCCGCCGTCTGGTAAATATGGATTCCGAAGGGGAGGGCGTTTTCACCGTCTCCTGTGCCGGCGGTGCAACTGCCGCTATTTCTCTGCCGGTGGAACGCCGGACTGTTTACGGCCCCTGTATCCGCCTGGTGGTTGACGGCCTGCGGGGCGGTCATTCTGGTACGGAAATTGACAAGAATCTGGCCAATGCCAACAAGGTTATGGGCGAATTCATGTCCCGGATTCAGAAATTGATGCCCCTGTGCCTGACTACTCTGGCCGGTGGTGCCAAGGACAATGCCATTCCCCGCTCCTGCCAGGCAACGCTGGTGGCTATGGGTATGCACCTGGAGCGGATCAACACGGTGGCAGAGGAATTGCAGGCAGAAATCCGGGAAAAGTACGACGAGCCGGATGCCGTAATTCAGGCCTACGATGTGGACGCTTTGGGCGGCAACGCACTGTCTACCGAGTCCACTGCCAAGATCATCAGCCTGCTTTGCTCTCATCCCAATGGGGTGCAGACCATGAGTCAGGACATCCCCGGACTGGTCCAGACCAGCCTGAACCTGGGCATTGTGAAGCTGGGTGAGCGCTTTACTGCCACCAGTGCCGTACGCAGCAGCGTCAACGCCGAGAAGGTGGAACTGCTGGAGCAGCTGAAGTCTTTGGCAGATATGTTTGATGGCAGCTACAGCCAGTCCGGAGAGTATCCGGCCTGGGAATTCCGGAAGGAATCCAACCTGCGCGATACCATGGTGCGGGTGTACAAGGAGCTGTTCGGCACGGAGCCTCAGGTCATCGCACTGCATGCGGGACTGGAATGCGGCCTGCTCAGCCAGAAGCTGCCTGATTTGGATTGTGTCAGCATCGGACCGCAGATGTACGATGTGCACACCAGCCGTGAGAGACTGGAAATTGGCTCTGTAGAGCGCACCTGGAAGTTCCTGCTGGCTGTGCTGAAAGCACTGTAAAGCTCACAGACGGAGCCGCAAAGAAAGATACTAAGAAGAGCATCCAAAACCCAACGGGTTTTGGATGCCCTTTTGTTATTGCAGGAACAAATCTTACGCTTCCCAGACGAAAACAGCAGTTTGCGCTGGAATGGTCAGTGTGCCTGCTTCCTGTTTCAGCGCTCCGCCGTTCTGGTACAGTACGTTCCCCAGATTGCATTCATAAGGGAAGGAGGCTTCCCGGGAAGCGGGATTCAGCACCACAAGGATGCTTCCGCTGCTATCGATTCGGCGGTAGGCCAGGGGATAGGCGTTTTCTTCGCAATAGACAAATTCAATCTTTGCCTCGCTTTGCAGTACTGGATTTGCCTGGCGAATGGCAATCAGCTTTTTGACCTCATGGTACAGAGAGTTGGGATCTTCCATTTGGTCCTGAACGGTAGGCCGGTTTTTGTCCGGGTCAATGGGGATGTACAGATCTTCCGGTTTCGCTGCGGAGAAGCCTGCGTTCAGTCCACGGCTCCACTGCATGGGGCTGCGGGTGCCGGTGCGAATATATCCGCCCTCTACGGAGGTAAGACCATGCAGATACCGCATGCCGATTTCATCACCATAGTACAGGAAGGGCGCCCCGGGCAGAGAGAGCAGGAAGGCAAACACGATTTTTGCTTCCTCCGCATCCAGCCAGTTGGTCATGCGCTCCATGTCGTGGTTGCCCGAAGGCATGCAGATCATGCCTTTGCCATTGGTGGGTTCGTAGCATTTGCGGTAGTAATCCACAAATGCCTTTGCATTTCCCTTGCCCTCCCGAGAGAAATAGGGGTGATCCCTGTGGTATAGGTCGGTGTAATGGCTGGGGCCAAAATGCAGCATGAAGTCCATGTGGAAGCCGCTTTCCAGACTGCGGTCAGGCTGCCCCCATTCGGAAACCATGGCTGCCTCCGGGTATTCAGCGTCCAGAAATTCCCGGAAATTCTGCCACAGAGCGATGGTTCCTTTCTGCTCCGGGTCATTTTTCACCAGGGAACCGGCCATGTCCACCCGGAAACCGTCACAACCCATATCCAGCCAGAACCGCATCACATCCTTGATGGCTTCCCGGGTTGCCACAGCGTCGGGGTGGTCGGGAGCTACCTGGTAGGCAGGGTCGGTAATTTCGTAGAAACCATAGTTCAGGCTGGGCTGATTGCTGTAGAAGTTCACCGCTACGCAGCCGTTGCGCTGACTGATTCCCCGCAGAGAACCCATGATGCTGCCCACACCGTCAAATCCCTTCCAGGCGTCGTCGGTCCAGATGTAGCGGCCGGAAAATGCGTTTTTCTCTGGCTTCATGGATTCCTGAAACCAGGGGTGATCCCAGGAGGTATGCCCGGGAACCAAATCCAGCAAAATGTGCATATCCCTCTTGTGGATTTCGTCAAACAGCCGTTTCAGATCCGCGTTTATACCATAGCGAGGAGCGGCTTTGCGATAGTCGGCCACATCGTAGCCGGCATCGTGAAAGGGAGAATCAAAACAGGGGTTCATCCAGATGGCGTTGCAGCCCAAGTCCTGAATGTAGTCCAGATGGTCGATTATGCCCTGAAAATCACCGATGCCATCGGCGTTGCTG
>USHP01000208.1 GCA_900554625.1 uncultured Eubacteriales bacterium
GGCCTGGGGTATATGACCTTGGGCCAGCCGACCAGCACCCTTTCCGGTGGAGAAACCCAACGGCTGAAGCTTGCCAGCAGACTTGGTGAGAGCGGGAATGTCTATGTACTGGACGAGCCTTCTCTGGGCATGCATAGCCAGGATGTGGAAAACCTGATGGCACTGCTGCAGCAGCTGGTGGAACGGGGAAATACTGTGGTTGCAGTGGAGCATCGACTGGAAATGATTGCTGCGGCGGATTGGATCATTGATATGGGGCCGGAAGGCGGAAATCGGGGCGGTCAGGTGATTTTTACAGGGACGCCGAAACAGCTCTTAACCAATAATTCATCCTTCACGGCAAAGCACTTGCGCAGGTTTCAACCCGAAAACGGTTAGAATCGAAAAGACCCCAGTGCCTGTCGGAAGCGATCCTAAAAAGTTAGACAATAAATTGAAGTAAAAATGGTTCAGGCAACCGAAAGGGCTTGCTGGCTGCCCTTGCTTTTTGGCATCTACTGGTATTGCCTGCGCTGGTACTGCTTGCATCTGCTTTAGATGGTAGTAGAAAGTGGCGCTGGGCAGCTGAGCCATTTCCGGCAGAAGGGATAAAGAATGTTTTGGCTTCTGATGCGGCATTGACCGCTTATGCGCAAACCTTAATGCCCCGCGTGTATGACGATTTCATTGGAACGGCCAAAGCAGTGCTGATCCCAGAGCATCGGGAGGGCCTCCGCAACCATAATGAGTCCTGAAATTGTACAATTTCAGGACTTTTTCTTTTGGCTTGGATGTAATAAATTCAGATCAATGATCTGACAGTTTCCTATACTCTGACCCACAATAGGATAGCACATTGCGGGCAGGATGGATTTCTGTGCTCAATTTTCAGGCTGTTTCAAAAACAATCAAAGAATATCAATAATTTCTTCGCCTTATTAGGGATCAACAAACGTCACATGGTTTTGCTGCCTGACGGTAATGTCCTGAAAGCGTATTCGTAATTCCCATTCCTTTGCTGCCGTCGAGTGGGCTTGCTTGATACATAATGAAAATCATACTGTGTGCGCATCATTGCATTGTGTAAAATGTATACAAGAATAGAAGTAACAAATGTTATAGTTGGTGCTATTGCAGTAAACGAATAGTATAAAATAACGAAACTAGTTTCCTTTTTTAAAACTTCAGCCAATTCTGAAAGACTAAGTTTGGCTTGGAATTTCCAACATTTAGTTTGGATAATGCACAATTTTGTGGTGATTAATTTGGGGAAAATGCTGTTGTAAAAGAGGAAACTGCTTTCGTAAACTGTCGTTGACGACGGAAATAACAGATGCTATATTGGACATAGCGATAAAAATGCAGGAGGGAAAATCTATGAAAAAGACAATCGCTATTCTCGTCGCAGTTATGCTGATGGTATCTTGCTTGTCTTTAACGGCCTTCGCCACAGAAGACAACGAAATGGTACCCGTTCTCGTCAAAGTCCCCGAAGGCTGGGATGCTCCCAATTGCTGGGCATGGGCCGACGACGGTACCAATGCCTTTGCAGCCTGGCCTGGTGAAGCCTTTGAAGCGTGGGAAGAAGGCTGGTACTACATCTATGTTCCCAGCTTTGTGCAGAATATCATTGTCAACGCCAATCAGGGTACCGATGCTGCGGTCCAGACCGATGGCATCGTTGTGGAAACTGGCAAGGAAGTCTGGATCACTGTAGCAGCGGACAATTCTGCCGAGGTTTCTTACGAAGCTCTGCTCCGGGGTGAAGTTCCGGCATATGTTGAAAAATTTGTGGTTCATGCCTATGTTCCCCTGTCCTGGAAAACTGTGAATATGTGGGCATGGTCTGCGCCTGACGGCACCAATGCATTTGAAGCTTGGCCCGGTGAAGCTATGGTCGAGGGTGAGGACGGTTGGTTTACCGGAAAAGCTCCCACTTGGATCAATTCCTTAATCATCAACGGTAACGAAGGCACCGTTCAGACAGAGGACATTACTGTCGAAGGCAAGGAACTTTGGATTACCGTTTATGAGGATCTGACTTACGAGCTAAGCTATGAAGATCCAAACAAGGCGGTTCCCAATATCACCATTCACGCGCAGGTTCCTGGTGATTGGTCTGCTCCTTGCTGCTGGGCATGGTCTGCACCTGACGGCACCAACGCATTCTCCGCATGGCCCGGTGAAGCTTTGACCCAAGATGGTGACTGGTATACAATCGAAGCTCCTGGCTGGATTAACTCCGTGATTATCAATGCCAATGAGGGCAGCATCCAGACTTCCGACCTGTCTGTGGAAGTCGGAAAAGATGTATGGGTCGTTGTGACTGATGCAGAGAATGCATCCGTTTCTTATGAAGAGCCCGCAGCACAGCCGCCGGCTGAGACAGAAGCTCCTGTACCTACGGAAGCCCCTGCTGAATCACCCGCAGAGCAGAGCAGCGGTGCTGGCATTATCATTGCGGTTGCAGCGGCAGTTGTGGTGATTGGCGGCGCAGCAGTTGCCATCAAGAAGAAAAAGAAGTAAGATATACCTGAACACATATCATCCGTAACGAAGGCGGGTACACGGTAACCGTGTACCCGCTTCCTACAACCTATTCCAAAGGAGGATATCCTATGAAACGGTTACTTTCGATCCTCATGTGCAGCTGCCTGCTGCTTACTCTTGCGGCCTGCGGAGGGCAATCGGCAGATTCAGTGGAAGCCAATAAACTGGTCATTTGGCATGACAAGGAAGATGCAGTCATTGCAGCCCTGGAAACCTATCTGTCTGCAGCAGCTGCTGATCTGGAAGTTGTTTTTGAAAAGAAAACCAGCCTGACAGACTCCTTGAAGCTGGTGGGCAATGACCCCAGTGCTGCACCTGATCTGTTTATCTTTGCCCATGATAAGATTGGTGTCTTTGCAGAAATGGGAATTCTTGCACCTATGGATTCTCTGCTGGAAGAACAAGCTTTCGCTGATTATCTGCCCATGACGCTGGAAGCTGCCACCTATAAGGACACCCTGTATCAGCTTCCGCTGTATTTTGAGACACTGCTCTTTATGTACAACCGCCGCTATATGCAGGATGAGGAAGTTCCGACAACTACTGATGAACTGCTTAAATATATGGGAAATAATACTGGACGGGGCCGATACGGTTTCGTGGAGCAGCACAGCACCGCCTATTACGCTGCAGCTTGGATTCACGGCTTCGGCGGTTCCATCATTGATGAAAATGGCACTCCGTTCCCGGATGCACAGGCCATCAAGGATGCAATGAACTACCATGCCAAGTTCGTTGCGCTGATGCCCGGTGAAACGGAGTACAATACCGTCAACACACTGTTCCTTGAGGGCAAGGCGGACTCTACCATCGGAGGGCCTTGGATGGTTCCTTCCGCACGGGCAGCAGACATTAATCTGGGCATTGCACCTATGCCTACCGTGGATGATACCGGAAAGCCGCTGGCTCCCTACTCCGGTGTTCAAGGTATCCACGTTCTGAAATTTGCTGCCGAACAGAAAACAGATGCGGTTAAGAAGCTGCTGAGCGTTTTGACTTCTCCGGATATTGGCATTGATCTGGCACTGGCCAGCGGCTGCGCTCCTGCAAACTCCCTTTGTTATGATGACGAGCGGGTTGCAAACGATGAACTGGTCCAGTCCATGCGTGCCACCGCAGAGATCGCCATTCCTATGCCGAATATTCCGGAAATGGATGTGATGTGGACGGTGGTAGGTAATTTGCTGACCGATGTGAATCTGTCGGGCAAGGACATTGATGCAAGCTTCGATGCCGCGCTGGCTCAGGCAAATCAGCTTATTGATGCAATGAAATAAGGAGGAGCCTATGGACAAATCCAAACGCTGGCGGCGGGACTGGCTAAAACCCTATGCTTGGTCGGCGCCATCGCTGCTTCTCATCTTCCTGATGGTGGTGTTCCCGATCCTTTATTCCGTCTTGGTGGTGTTCTCCCGAACTGTGGTTACCACATTATCCCCGATCTTTTCTTTCACGACGGTGGTATCAATATGAATCCATCCTCCCTGCAAGTCAATGGATGACCAGCGAAGCCCCAAGA
>USHP01000209.1 GCA_900554625.1 uncultured Eubacteriales bacterium
TCCATGTAAATATTATATCACATTTGGGTGATTATTGCATTATGCGGTGTTGCCTTAGGTATTACTTCTGTTTGAGGTGCAGAACAATTCTGACATTTGCGCTCTTTCAGACCGGTACTGATGGCAGTGGGTTCCTTTGTTGTTACCCAACTGCTCCAGCAATGACCATTTGCAGCAATGAAGTCTCCCTGGTAAGAATCTCCGCAGGAGCAGGTATAGGTGGTGAACCCTTCTGAGGTGCAGCCCGGCTTGGTCACGGATTTGCTGTACTGGTGCGTGTGGCTGGGAGTGGTCGCAGGAAGCGTTCTGGTTTCCTCTCTGCCGCACTGGCTGCAAACCCGACGGGCAGTTCCGGTGGTGGAACTGGTAGGTGCAAGAATTGTTTCCCAGCTGCCCCAGGCATGTCCGCCTGCACAGAGATTTTGGGATTCTTCGCGGGTATTTACGGAAGTCTGGGTGAAAGAGGAAGCAGAATCCAGTTGGGAAGATTCCAGCTGAATGTAATCCATGCTGACCCAGCCTTGGTCGATGTGTCCCCAGGAAGTTCCTTCCTTGGTGATCTGTTCCCATATGGTTACTCGTGTGCCGCTGGTCAGCTTGGTGACCAACTTACTGTTTACTCCTGCCTGCTCCCGCACATTGACATAGGGGTTGTTGACCACACCGATAACGCCGGTGGGAGCTGGCTCCGTTTTGGGTATGGTGAATTCTGTAGGGGCTTCCGTAGCCTGTGTGGTTTCCACTGGTACGGTTGTGACCAGAGGGGGTGTTGGCAATGTTGTTTCGGTTGTGACGGTGGCGATGGGAGCTGACTTCCCGCAGCCGGTGAGAGAAAGGGTTAAGACTGCCGCCGCAAGAATGTAATGTATCCGTTTCATACTTGAGATCTCCTTTTCCTTTTTTCCTGATTATACGGTGTTAAAGGAGAAGCTGACAATGATGTCCACCTAGCCCAGGCTGGGCAGGGTTACCGTTTCACTTGTGTGGCAGCGGGTGCATTGCCGCTCTGCAAGTCCGGTGGTAGTTTCGGTAGGAGCTTTTTTGACAGACCAGGGGCCAAAGCTGTGTCCCAGGGCGGGGTCGCCCAATTCCATATAGCTGTAACCGCAGTTCTTGCAGGTGTAGTTGGTGTACCCGTTTTGGGTGCAGGTGGGATTCTGGACGGCAATGACATAGGCGTGGGGAAGAGCCTGAATGTTTTCCTGGTAGGATGCTCCGCATTCGCAGGTAAAGGTGCGGACACCGGATGCAGTACAGGTGGGGGATTTGGTGACTTTCCCGGTGTAGTCATGTTCATGGACGGTAGGTTCTGTTGCAGGCGGAACTGTAGCGGTTTCCGTGGCTGAAGGCATTGTACTTACAGATATTTCCGTTGGCTCCGTTGCCTCTTCGGTGGGGGCAGCAGTAGGTGAGGAAAACTCCATAACAGCAGCAGGGGGCTGCCAAAGGGAGAGTACACAGATACAGATGGATAGTACAACTGCCAGAGCAGCCAGGAAAAACATAAGATGTTCACTTTTCATAATGGAATCGGCTCCTTTTACCGTTCTTGTTCTCTTTGCCGTTGACGCTGCCAGGCTTCCAGAAGCTTCACAATGGTTTCCTGCATCTTCTTTGGGGTGTAACTTTTGGGAAAGTACTTCCGAAGGGTTTCGCTGGTCAGGGTCACCCGATCCCATTCGGATTTCTTTTCCTCACTCATAATGGCGCACATCACATCCGGGGTCAGGTGACCCTCCTGGCTGAATTTCTTCAGCCGCTGGGCCTGGGATAGAGAGGGGGTGGCCTGTTCGCTGTCCATGGCATCCAGCAGCTGTTCCTGTTCCTCTTTCTTGAGAAAAGAGAGTTCGTAGGCTGGGTTCAGGGCTATTTTCCGCTCGTCCACCATGTTGAGTAGATTCGGAACCAATTCCGTCAGGCGAATGTAGCGCTGGACTTGGTTTTTGCTTTGCCCAACTTGCTCAGCCAAAATATCTCTGGATTTCTTCCCATCTAACTTGTGCCCAACTTGGGCACAAGTTAAGTCTGTTCGTGTGCCCTGGTGCTTCATGGCTTCCAGCTTCATCTTGTAGGCAAAGGCCCGCTCACTGGGGAGAATGTTTTCCCGCTGGAGGTTGGAATCCACCATGACCAGCACTGCGGCATCGTCACCCAGCTCCCGAACAATGACCGGCATGGTCTCCATTCCGGCAAGTTCACTGGCCCGGTGCCGCCGGTGACCGGACACCAATTCATATCCTCCGTTGGGGTCTGGTCTGGCTATGGCTGGAACCAGCACACCATACTGCCGGACACTATCTGCGGTTTCCATCATGGCTTCATCATCCCTTACATGAAATGGATGGTTTTTGAACGGGTGCAGTTCCGAAAGCGGAATGTCCCGGATTTTTTCCAGCTTGGCCTCCTGACGGCTTTCTTCCGTGGAGAACAGGTCATCTAGCGACGTCAGCTCGATCTTTCTCCCGCTGCTTTTCAATGGTGATCACCTCCTGGGCCAGACTGCGGTAGCCCTCCGCTACCTTGCCGGAGGGATTGTGCTGAAAAATACTCTTTCCTTCTGCGGTGGTTTCCTTGGCCCGGACGGAATGGGGAATCTCGCTGCGGAATACTTTGATCTTTCTGCCATAGGTCTCCCGAAGCAGGTTGGAAATTTCCTTGGCAAAGTTGGTGCGGCTGTCTACCATGGTCATGAGAATGCCGTCAATCTGAAGCCTGGGATTGATCTGCCGTTTCACCTTATTAACAGTTTGCAGCAGAAGTTCCAGACCTTTGGCGGGGAGGTATTCTGCCTGCACCGGAATGAGAACCCGGTTGGCGGCTGCCAGAGAATTGATGGTCAGCATGCCCAAGGAGGGCGGACAGTCGATGAGAATGTGGGTGTAATCCGATTTGACGGTATCCAGGTACTGCCGCAGAATCGTCTCCCGGCTCATAGCGGTCACCAAGGATACCTCGAAGGCGGAAAGATCGATACTGGCGGGAACCAGGTCAACACTCTCCGGATGGTGGAGGATGCCCTCACCGGAACGGATTGGCTCGTCGTTGAGGATGCGGCTCAGAGCGGTGGATACAGTAAAAGGCAGCTTGTCCGGTCTGGAATGTCCCAGACTGATGGTCAAGCTGCCTTGTGGGTCTGCATCAATGAGCAGGACTTTCTTTCCTTGCTTTGCCAGGGCGACGCCCAGGTTGACACAGGTGGTGGTTTTGCCAACGCCGCCTTTCTGGTTGACGATGGCGATAATTTGTGTGTTCATTGTTTGTGGTCTCCTTCCTTGTGCGTTTTCAAAATCATGACTGCAAGGCCATATTTTGCAATGAGCAGTCCGTTGATAACCAAACGGAACATCTGGTCACTGACCAATTTCTTGTCTCCAAGTTCATCAAGCGTAACACCCCCTTGTTTGGTATAAAAGCTGACAGCAGCTCGGTACAGGATATAATCATCTAGGGAGATTCCAGTCATGGAAGCAAGCTGAAAGTCAATGCCGTTTTTGAGAAAACACTTTTCAGTACGAGAAAGCAGTGTGTCGCTGGCGGTTAGCACATACATTGCAGCATAGTATCCAGGTGTATTTCTCTTTTTCACGAATCCCAAACGATTATGCAGTAGTTTCATTCGGGTCATATGACTTCCATCTAGCCAGAAGGAATCATGGTGATTCTGGATTAGCTGTGGCAGCCGTTTTCGTACGCTTTTGTTGGGAAAGACGATAGAATGGAGAACATCGCCATAAGAAATTGCGTTTGCCTCGATTCTTTCTGCGATATATGGACACTTTTTCTGGGCACAGCGGCCTTCGGGCAGATGCTCAGTGCAGTACTTGCATTGAACATCCCTAGCGGTGTAAGTAAATTTTCGAATATACATAAAAACCTCCTTAGAACAGATGTGAAATAGCGGGTAGGCTTGGCATGCCCGGACCGAGGACTGATTTTATGACTGCTTGAAATAGAAAAAGCCGCCACTTCGAAAACGTGTAAGTTAAACAATCTGGACTTGACCGTCAAAATGTCAATACCGTCTCAA